>NZ_CAWMYC010000094.1:0-123823 GCF_963872035.1 Scytonema sp. HK-05 | reverse complement strand
GTGTGTAGCATGAGATCGCAATTTCTAAATTCTCGGCACGCTCCCCCCGGATGCGATTACTGTAAGCATTGCCCAGGTTGTTTTGCGTTATTGCCCATTTGATGGGAAAGCGTTCTCTGGTAAAAACCGTTAATGCTATCTCGTAACCTGTAATGGCAATTTCTAAATTCTCCGCCCGGTTGCCCAAGGGGAAGTCCCGCATCAGGTTACTAAAATTACCGATATTGCCTGCGATGCTTTGTGCTGTTTCTGTCTCCAAGTCTGGCAGAGTCGCCATTGCCCAGCTTTGCAAAACTTGGGTAAAGCCCATATCCAATTTATCGATATTAGCTTCCAGTAGCGGGTGTATGACTGCCGCATCGCCCTTGCTTTCTGCTGTAGCTTTGAGTACCTGTGATAAAAACTCGAGTTGAGTGTCGGGCGTAGGGCTCATGTCTACCTCGCCTCCTGGGCGGAGGTGAATCCTAGCGTACTCGTGATTTTTTGGATAATCTTTTGTAAAAAAGTACGCAGCATTGCTCTTTCCCAGATTTTGATAGCTTCGTAGTTGCGCTTTAGCGCTAAAGCGCTGACTACAAATTAGGCTTACCTCTCAATTATTTTCTAACAAACCACAAGGAGAAATGTGTCAGAAATCTTGTAGACGAGTCTCAAAGACTCATGCGCGAGTATCAAAGACTCGTCAACGAGTATCAAACAGGACTTACGCATTTTAACGAAAAACTGTCATTCTGAGTGTAGCGCTAGCGAAACGTTCGCGAAGCGTGTCTGAAAGACATAGAATCTCCGAGATACTTCGCTACACTCCGTTTCGCTCAGTATGACATTCTCGACTTTGCGTAAGTCCTGTCAAACACTCATGCGCGAGTATCAAACACTCATCAACGAGTATTAGAACCTCGTGCGCGAGTATCAAACACTGATGCGCGAGTATTAGAACCTCGTGCGCGAGTATCAAACACTGATGCGCGAGTATTAGAACCTCGTGCGCGAGTATCAAACACTGATGCGCGAGTATTAGAACCTCGTGTGCGAGTATCAAACACTCATCAACGAGTATTAGAACCTCGTGTGCGAGTATCAAACACTCATTAGCGAGTATTAGAACCTCATGAACGAGTATCAAACACTCATTAGCGAGTATTAGAACCTCATGAACGAGTATCAGAAACTTGTGAACGAGTATTAAGGGATTTCCAACAAATAAATTATCCCCTAACAGTGGGGTGGGCATCCCGGCATTGGTGTCAACTGAAGCCACAACCCTTTGACAATCTCGTTTCCAGGTTCTACCTGGAAACGCACTTTCATTGCGGTGCCGCTTTGTAAGGGAGGCGGAGCCTCTTGGGAGGCATTCCCAGCCTGAGGCTGGGAACGAGGCATTACCACGTTAACTGCACCCCACCCCTTAATCCCCTCCCCGCTTGCGGGGAGGGGAGGTGAAGCGCAGCTTTACCGGGGTGGGGTTCTTAGAGTCATGATAAGTATTTAACCGGACTTGATATGAACGAGTATTAAGGGATTTCCAACAAGTCAAGAAGAAGTCAGAATTCAGAATTCTGACTTCTTCTTCAATTCGGAAGCCCCTAACCTGGCGATAAAACATAGCCTCAACGCTGACGCCGCTTAATAAACGTAGTAAAAGCTACTCCTAGCATAATTAAAGCCATTGCACACACTCCATGCCACTGCCAGCGACTCCAGCCATAAGCACCAAGGAACGAACCCAACGCTCCACCAATAAAGTAAAAGGTAATATAAAGTGCATTCAAACGGCTGTGAAAGTCTGAAGGTAAACTGTAAATTCTCGCTTGGTTAGAAACCATTGTGGTTTGCACACCCAAGTCTAGAAGGATAACCCCAGCAATCAACCCCAGAACGTGATAACCAAAGACCCAGAAAATCAGAAATGACAAGCTTGTAATCACAAGACCTAACCCTACAGTCAGCTTGGGATTTCTCTTATCTGCTATCTTACCCACAATAGGAGCCGCCGCCGCTCCCACCACACCCACCAGCCCAAACAATCCCGTCACTTCACTGCCGTAATGGTAGGGTGGCTGTGCCAAAAAGAATACCAAAGTACTCCAAAAAGCGCTGAAAGCACCAAAGGACATCGCCCCTGCAAGGGAAGCTTCACGCAAGATAGGCTGCTGTCTGATCAACTTGAACAAAGATCCAATCAGTTGAGGGTAGGAAACACGCAGCGATGGTTGGCTTTTTGGTAGCATTCGAGACAAGACAACAGCCAGAACAATCATCAACCCACTAGCCAGCCAATACATCTCCCGCCACCCGAAACTCGCTCCCACAAAGCCGCTGACTGTTCTAGCTAAAAGAATTCCGATCAACAGCCCACTCATCACCGTGCCAACAACTCTTCCTCGCTGTTGCGGTTTTGCCAGTTGTGCGGCAAAGGGAACGATCAGCTGTGGGGTAATAGTCGTGATGCCGATCGCCAAACTCGCAACCAACAACCAAGCAAGGTTGAGTGACACCGCCGCCGCCACCAACGCCACAGATGTTAACACCAGCATCGTCAGAATCAATCTCCGCTTTTCCATCAAGTCGCCCAGCGGAACGAGGAGAAAAATTCCCAAGGCGTAACCAATTTGCGTCACTATAGGAATCCACCCAGTGGCATGACTAGGAGCCTGTAAGCTTTGGGCAATAACCGCCAGTAGGGGTTGGTTGTAGTATAGATTAGCAGCCGCCGCCCCACTTGTGATCGCCATGATCCAGACGAGTTTGCGCCCTAATGGGTCTTGGTTCACTCTTTTGGTAGATGCGTTATTGTTAACAATTCTCACAGGATAAGACTCCAGTTGCTTATTTAGCATTCACTTGGGTGAAATACAGGTTCTTTGTAGGGGCTGTTCTCTGCCGATTGGTGTCAACTTAAGCTAAAACCCTGTCTTTAATCTCGTTAAATCTCGTTTCCAGGTTCCACCTGGAAATGCGGTGGGGGCGGCTCTGCCTCAAGTAAGGCAGGCAGAGCCTCCCAGTAGGCATTCCCAGCCTGAGGCTGGGAACGAGGCAATCTCTAAAAGCTTGTTCTATACGGTTTTCACCTTAAGTTGACACCAATGCCTCGTTTATCTGCGGTTCCAACAAAAAAGTTATCGCCTGTCTACTTAAAAATCAAATCTAAGCGCTGCTGAGATTCTTTGAGTGCTTCTTGAGGCGTACTTTTCCCCAACATCACAGATTCCAACGCTCGCCCGATATTTTCTGAAACCCGATTATAACCCGGAAAAATTGGACGACTGCGCCCATATTTTGCCTGCTCCAAAAACACTTTCACTGCTGGTTGTTCCTCAAGATATGCCAGATATTTCGGATTTTGACGCGACTTCATATTCGCAGGTAAATATCCAGTTCCCAACGCCCATTCTGTCTGAAATTCTTCACTTAAAACATATTCTGCAAAAGTAAATGCTGCTTTTTGCCGTTCTGGTGTCGTTTTGAATAAGAACAGATTTTCACCACCAGTGCTAGTAGCAGGACGTTCACCAACGGGAATCGGAAAAACAGCAAAATCTCCGTTGGGAATATCTTGTTGCAAATATCCTAGAGTCCAAGGACCGGTGATTTGCATTGCTACTTTACCAGCAATGAAATTATCTGTTTCATAACCTCGTTCTGGTCCAGATAAAATTACTGAACCATCAGTAATCAAATCGCGCCACAATTGCAAAGCGGCAGTAGCACCTTTATTATCTTTTAATTCCACTGCTGCTGCTTGCAGTACGTCACCACTAACCAACTCACCGCCGCCACTCCACATAAACGGTAACCAGATAAATACCGAAAATTCTCCCTTTCCTAAAGGGAGAAAAATGCCGTGTTGGTCTATACTTCCGTCACCATTTGTATCACGAGTCAATTTTTTAGCAACTTGACGCAACTCTTCCCAAGTGCGGGGTAATTCACGAATTCCTGCTGCTTGAAACAAACTCGGTCGGTAGTAAATACCAACATTATTTGTCGCAAACGGCACCGACCAAATTTTCCCCTTGTATTCCATTGACTCAAACAAAGCAGGGTCAATTTCTGCTTTGACTGGTGAGTTTGCTAACATTTCATCTATAGGTGTCAACGCATTCAATTCCACGAGTTGACCGCCAATTGCTGGGTTATACCACAACAAATCTGGTGGTGCATTTCCTACCACCGCTGATAAAATCTTTGGCATTTGCTGATCTGGTTGTCCCACATAAAGGGACTCTACCTGGATATTTGGGTGCGTTTGATTAAATCGGTCTACCAGCTTTTGCAACACATCGCGATTTGGCGGCGGATTTACCCCCTGCCATAAAGTCACATGAATCACTTGATCTGTTTTCTCGCCTTCTGGTAAAGCTTGACATCCAGTCAAAATCAAGATGCCCACTATGAGTAAAATCAATAACCTTGCTCTAAGGAAAGGGTAAGTAGGAATTTTAATGAATTTCATGAGTGCGTTGTCAAGTGGTTTAACATTAAGTTCCCATTTTTTGGGAAACTTAAGGATGAGTATGCAAAAGCTAGAATCTAGCTATATCGTATCTGGTGAGTAGATAGCATATTAATTTCCGAATATGGCAGGACACAGTAAATGGGCAAATATTAAGCGCCAAAAAGCAGTAGTCGATGCAAAAAAGGGTAAGACTTTCACCCAGTGGTCCCGTGCGATTATTGTGGCGGCGAGAAGTGGCGTTCCAGATCCAACAGGAAATTTTCAACTTCGCACGGCAATTGAAAAAGCAAAGGCGGCGGGTCTTCCTAATGAGAATATAGAAAGGGCGATCGCCAAAGGTGCAGGTACACTCTCAGGCGGTGCGTCTAGTTTAGAAGCGATTCGTTACGAAGGTTACGGTCCTGGAGGAGTTGCTATCCTCGTTGAAGCCCTAACAGATAATCGCAATCGTACTGCTGCTGACTTACGTGTTGCCTTCAGTAAAAACGGTGGTAATCTCGGTGAAACAGGTTGCGTCAGCTGGATGTTTGCTCAAAAAGGCGTTTGTACTGTTGAGGGAGTTGATGATGAAGAACAGCTTTTAGAAGCATCTCTCGAAGGTGGTGCCGAGTCTTATGAGATGACTGAGGAGCAAACTGCTGAGGTGTTTACCGAAGTCGTTGATTTAGAGAACCTCAGCCAAACCCTGAAAGAAAAGGGCTTTAAGGTAACTGATGCCGAACTGCGCTGGATTCCTAGCAATAGTGTAGAAGTGAGTGATCCAGATCAGGCGCGATCGCTTCTCAAACTCATAGATACCCTAGAAGGTTTAGATGATGTACAAAATGTTACGGCAAATTTTGATATGTCAGAACAACTGATGGCTGTGATGGCTTGAGCAAGGAAATGAATTGATTTTAGAATTTTCAAAAGCGGTGGAATTAGAACAAATTAGGTACTGATAAGCGCAAAGCTTGGGAGATGTAATTTGTAATTTCTGGAATGAAAAAATGCTGTCAGCTTGCAACTATTGGCTGTAAACATGGCTTGGGCGTTTGAAATATGAACAGGGCAAAAATCTACACAGAAACTCCACATCAATAACATGAGGCTGACACAACTTTCTGAAATAGTTAGATTGTTGATTTTCAAATGAAAATTCTCAAATGAACAACTTCGCTAAAGCTGTACTCGTAGCTCTGGTATTTGCTGCTCCTGTAGCCCTGAGCGTACCGTCTGTCCAAGCCAAAACTGCTACTCCTGCGAAGACTACAACTGTTGCTGCCAAGCCTGCTGCTGGTACCAAAGCCACTAAAACTCATCACAAAAATCATCATGGCAAGCACAAAGCCTCCCATACTCAAAGCAGTGTGAAGAAATAGTTAGTGTTAACCTATACAATTTTTAGTAGCCCTACAAAAACTTTAATTGTTATTACTCTTCATTGAGATAAATAACACAAAATCACCCCGTAGCGTTCCTCAAGCTCCAACGGGGTTTTTTCTATTTTCTAGTTAGCAAATAGTCGCCTAGACCAATTTTTGGAGAAAAAATAAAGGCAGAATTTTACACAGAAACTCCACATCAATAACACGGCAATGACACATCTTGTTGAGATACTTGAATTGTTGATTCTTGAATAATAAAAGTTTCAAATGCTCAAGATCGCAAAAGCTTTACTTCTGTCTGTTGTTGTTGCTGCTCCTGTAGCCCTAACTGCACCTACTGTACATGCACAAACGCCTTCTCCCACTACACCTGGTGCAACTACACCTGGTGCAACTACACCTGGTGCAACTACATCTGGTGGTATGACCAAACCTGGTAATACTACTACCAAACCTTCCACCGGTAAAAAGAAGAAACCTGGTACTTCTACCACCGGAAAAAAGACTTCCCGTCGTCCCTCCAGCAATTCTAGTGCCAAGACATCTACAGGTAGTACACCTACAACATCTACAAGCGGTACACCTACAACACCTACTACTGAGTCCACACCTACTGCCCCAACTTCTTCAGGTAAATAAGCAATAGTTAGTCTAGGACTGAAGCAGAAAAGCATTTCGGTCAAAAGTATATATCCTCATGCTCTTCAAATTTTGCCTCGCTGTTATCAACAGCGAGCTTTTTTGTTTATAGCGGTTTTCATTTGGATGCAACACGCTTGAAACTTGCTCTCCAGCGGCTGCTTGCGTCAAAATAAGAATTAAAACCCTGTAATTTATCTTAACAATGGCGCAAGCGCAGCTTTCTCAAACCTTTAACGCTCCCCAAACATCAACACAGAAGCGGGGATATGATTATGATTTGGTTATCGTCGGTGGCGGGATAGTTGGCTTAACTCTAGCCTCTGCATTGAAAGATTCCGGCTTAAGCGTACTGCTGGTGGAGGCAAAAGTAGAATCAGCAGCAGTCGCCAAAGGGCAGGCTTACGCAGTGCATATGCTTTCGGCGCTGATTTACCAAGGAATTGGAATTTGGGACAAAATATTGCCCAACATTGAGAGTTATCGCCGTGTGCGTCTTTCAGATGGTGATTATCCCGGTGTGGTGGAATGGGAAACCGGGGATATAAACGCACAAGATTTAGGTTACGTGGCGGAACACCAAGCACTGTTGCATCCCTTGCAGGAGTTTGTCAAAGATTGTTCTCATGTGACATATTTATGTCCTGGAGAAGTGGTGAATATCGAGTATCAGCAGGATGTGGTGACGATAGAGATCAAATTTGCAGACCAGATGCAGACGGTTCGCACTAAATTAGTGGTAGCCGCAGATGGTTCACGTTCCCGTATTCGTCAAGCTGCTGGAATTAAAACCCACGGCTGGAAATATTGGCAATCTTGTATTGTTGCCTTTGTCAAACCAGAAAAATCCCACAACAACACAGCATACGAAAAATTCCAGTCAAGTGGTCCGTTTGCGATTTTACCTTTGCCAGGAAACCGTTGCCGGATTGTCTGGACTGCCCCTCATGAAGAAGCAAAAGCTTTGTGCGCTTTGGATGATGAGCAATTTTTAGCAGAATTACAAGCGCGTTATGGCAATCAGATGGGCAAGTTAGAATTATTGGGCGATCGCTTTATTTTTCAAGTCCAACTCATGCAAAGCGATCGCTATGTTCTCCACCGACTCGCTTTAGTTGGTGATGCAGCGCACAATTGCCATCCTGTCGGCGGACAAGGTTTAAATTTGGGCATTCGCGATGTTGCTGCTTTGGCGCAAGTGTTGCAAGAGGCGAATGCAAAAGGTGAAGATATTGGTAACATTCAAATCCTCAAACGTTACGAACGCTGGCGTAAGCGGGAGAACTTGACAATTTTAGGTTTCACTGATTTGTTAGACCGAATGTTTTCTAATAATATTTTGCCAGTTGTGGTAGTTCGCCGCCTCGGGTTATGGATCATGCGTCGAGTACCTGTGGTCAAAATATTTTCTTTGAAGCTGATGATCGGTTTGAAGGGGCGGGTTCCGAAATTAGCACAGCAGTAAATTGCAAGCAAAACCCATTCAGTGCTAAGTCCTAAGCGATGAGTTCAAATTAACTTTCTCCAAGTTTCCTGTATTCTACTACGAACTCAATACTCGCTACTTAGGACTCTTGTAGTCGTGTGTATTTAGACGAAACAAGCACAATTGTAAAGAAAATACCGCCCTTCTCGTTTGGATGAAGTCATTATTCATCTGTGTCCATCTGTGTCCATCTGTGGTTCTTATTTCTTATGTATTGCACTCAACACCAGAACCGCTATAATTCCAAAAATTATATGGCTTAGCGATCGCTCACCAAAGTTTCTAAAATACTATGGTGAAAGAATATATTGATATTGATACTTATATCTTGCTGGCATCCTCCATTAGGGGGATAAAAATGCAAATAAAGGTTCATCCAAAGACTTAACTATTAACAGCATTGTTGACAAAATAATTGTATGTTTTTGTACTAGTATTTCTATAAAAAGTGTTTAATTCCTAAAATTCTCCTCAATTTTTTAGATGATATATTTGTTATATAAAATACAGTAAGACAATTTAATTCAGTGTTTATCTTGATAAAGATGGATTTTATAGTTGGAGTAATATGTCTTTGTTTTATGAGATATGACAAAGATTATCTAACTTAACAAACTGTCAATGATAAGTTCGGATTTGAGATTGACATCTCATCGATCCCCAAGATTAAAAATACAAAAGTTAAAACTGACGACGTTGACCACTAGTAATGCTAAAGTGGCAAGAAATTCATGTGAAATTTGCAGCGGGAATCGATGCTGAAGAAGCTACAGACAAAGCATATTTCTCTAATTGCGGGTGCAGGACTGTGTGCCTTTTTAGCTGGGGCAATCGTGTCAGCTCCCGAAATAGGAAAATCAGTAGGACAATGGCTTAAACCACGGAAGATTCAGCCTGAACAGCTTTCGGAAGAAAGCAAAGCTAAATCACCCGTTTTTGCCTTGGTGTCACAATCTCCACAAGAACGTGCTGCAAAATTAGAAGCGCTCAAGGAGGGGGCAAAATCAGCAGATCGAAATCGCGCTCGTTATCTTTTAGCAAGTGACTTAATTGAAAGGAAGCAAGCTAAACCTGCGCTTGAGTTACTAAAAGGATTAGAGAAAGATTACCCACTCCTTGCGCCTTATGTGTTGCTCAAGCAAGCGCAAGCAGAGGAACTCCTAGGAGAAGAAGGCAAAGCCTCGGATCTGAGGCAGAAAGTGGTGAAAGAGTACCCCAAACAAGCAGCAGCAGCGAAAGCTTTGTATCTGATTGCCCTACCAGAGTATCAGGACAAAGCGATCGCGGAATTTCCTTCGCATCCCCTAACTTGGGAAATTATCCGTAAGCGATTGCAGGAAAATCCCAATCAGCCGCAATTACAGTTAGTCTTGGCTAAATACGCTTATGACCAACTAGGAATTGTTCCTGTATTAGATCAGCTGGCGAACAACTCCACCCTAAAACCTGAAGAATGGGAAATTATTGGTACGGCTTACTGGGAAAACAGTGAATTTGGTAAAGCGGCGACAGCATATGGCAAAGCCACGCGCACACCCCAAAACTATTACCGCGTTGCACGGGGATTGCAGGTAGGCGGACAACGAGCAGAAGCCGTTGTCATGTATCAACAACTGGTGAAAACATTTCCGGATGCAAAAGAAACTGGCACTGCTTTGATGCGTTTAGCAGAAATGGCAACAGTACGTAAAGACGCCTTGCCTTATCTCAACCAGGTCATTAGTAAATTCCCTGACAAAGCAGGTACAGCGCTGGTAGAAAAAATCAAAATTCTTCAAACTCAAGATCAAAAAGCAGCCTCTGAAGCTCTGAAGCTCCTTCTTACCAAGTATGGCAACTCTGAGGAAGCCGCAGAGTATCGCTGGAAAATGGCACAACAAAAAGCGAAGGCAAAAGATTATAAAGCTGCATGGCAATGGGCAGAACCGATTCCCAAAAATAACCCCAACAGTATTTTGGCTCCCAGAGCCGGCTTTTGGGTTGCCAAGTGGGCAAGCAAACTAGGGAAAAACCAAGAGGCAAAACAAGCTTTTGAGTATACAATCAGCAATTTTCCCTACTCTTATTATTCGTGGCGAGCAGCGGCAACCTTGGGACTGAATGTTGGCAATTTCAACACAGTGCGTAAGATGAACCCACAGGTCGTCCCAATCCAGCGTCCGTTACCAACCGCGGGTTCGGAAACTTTTAAGGAATTGTACTTACTCGGTCAAGACCGCGATGCTTGGTTGCAGTGGCAGACGGAATTTCAGAACAAAATGCAGCCAACAGTCGCAGAGGAATTTACCGATGGTTTGATGCAGCTGGCAAAAGGAGAAAATATCAAGGGAATTGATCAAATTTCTAAATTGGAAGACCGAGAAACGCCGCAAGAACAAGCTGAATATCAAGCTTTAAGCAAACAGATCACTTACTGGCAAGCGCGTTATCCCTTCCCCTATCTTAAGGAAATTGAGACATGGTCCGAAAAACGTCAGCTAAACCCTCTGCTCGTTACTGCCCTCATACGTCAGGAGTCGCGGTTTGAGACAAAAGCTCGTTCTACAGCTGGTGCGACTGGTTTAATGCAGGTACTACCAAATACAGCTAAATGGATTGCCCCACAAATTCAGTTCGATACCAAAAAAATTGATTTACAAAACCCTAACGACAATATTATGTTTGGGACTTGGTATTTGGATCACACTCATCAGCAGTATGGCAATAACTCCCTACTCGCAATTGCTAGTTACAATGCTGGTCCTGGTAACGTTAGCAAATGGTTGCCAATTCTCCCTAAGGAAGACCCAGATGAATTTGTAGAATCAATTCCCTTCGATGAAACCAAAAATTACGTGCGTCAGGTGTTTGGTAACTACTGGAATTACCTGAGACTTTACAACCCGGAAATTTCCCAAATAGTATCAAAATATTCGGCTGAACACCCAGAATTACCGCTTCAGTGATGTTAAAGAGTGCAGAGGCGCTAGAGATGAAAGCGTCTCTACATCCACCTGCTTCCCAGTACAATGGTTAAAAGGTGATGCTCTCTAGCTAACTCATGACATCTTCACAAGACATAGACACAACAACTCCTCCTAGTATTGACGTTGAAGTACAAGGCGACTCAAAACCAGAAATAGATCCTATAGATCCTCTTGATGAATTGCCTGGTGAAATCGAAATGTCAATTTTCGATCACCTAGAGGAGTTGCGACAGCGAATTTTTTACTCGTTAATTGCTGTAGCAGTAGGTGTTATCGGCTGCTTTTTAGCGGTTAAGCCGATTGTTCAGCTGCTAGAAGTGCCAGCACAGGGAGTAAAGTTTCTGCAACTGGCTCCGGGAGAATATTTCTTTGTCTCCCTGAAAGTCGCAGGCTACAGTGGGTTAGTGTTGTCTAGCCCTTTTGTGCTATTCCAAATTATCCAGTTTGTCCTCCCTGGACTGACTCGGCGCGAACGCCGCTTACTCGGACCTGTGGTTTTGGGCTCAAGTGTTCTGTTTGCTGGCGGGATAATATTTGCCTACCTTTTGTTGATACCAGCTGCTCTAAAATTCTTTATCAGCTATGGTGCAGACGTAGTCGAGCAACTGTGGTCGATTGACAAGTATTTTGAATTTGTCTTGTTGCTGCTCTTTAGTACTGGATTAGCATTTCAAATCCCCATCATCCAAGTGCTACTTGGTGCTTTAGGGATTGTTTCTTCTAAACAAATGCTTTCTGGTTGGCGCTACGTCATTTTGGGGGCAGTGATTTTAGGAGCAATTCTCACACCTTCAACAGATCCCTTCACCCAAAGTCTTTTAGCAGGAGCTGTGCTCGGGCTTTACTTTGGTGGTATTGGTTTAGTTAAACTGATAGGAAAATGACACAATTTTCCTATGAAGACTTTGAAAAAGTAGAAATTCGTGTTGGTAAAATCATCAAATTAGAAGATTTTCCCGAAGCGCGCAAACCAGCATACAAACTTTGGATAGACTTTGGTGATTTGGGTATCAAAAAATCTAGCGCTCAAATTACCAAACTATATCAAAAACAAGATTTAACACACAGGTTAATATTAGCTGTCACAAACTTTCCACCCCGTCAAATCGCTGATTTTATGTCTGAAGTTCTTGTCTTAGGCGTAGTACTAGACGATGGTGAAGTGGTGTTAATTCAGCCAGATAGAGACGTACCTCTAGGTAAAAGAATTCTATAACAATTTTCTTTCTATTCTTTTCTTAGCGCCCTAGTACAACGCGGCGAAAATAAAGCTACCATTCCAAAGCAGTGAAAAGCCTACGTAATAAGCTTTTTGACTTTTGACTTTTGACTTTTGACTTTTGACTTTTGACTTTTGACTTTTGACTTTTGACTTCCAAAGCAGCGGTACTCGCCTACCCTTCAACAAGGGCTTCGTTCGCCCTAACACCACGCCGCTGAATGTCTAAGGCGTCTACACCCGTCTCATGCCGTTCATACTTTCAACTACTCAATCAACCATTCCGCAGCGCGTTCACCCAAATCTAAAGGCATGCTCACAGCTTTACCAAGTCGTGGGCGTTCTCGTGTTTCTCTAATATAGTTTTTCACCTGTGTCTCACAACCCAAGCCAGTAAGATAATTGGCGATACTCTCGAGATGCTCTTGGTAGTCTGCCTCACTTAATGGAAAGGAAGCTTGCTCTAAATATTTCCACATAACTTGTAAGAATATTTTACCCTGTGTCCGACGCAACTGGACATCATAAGAGCGTCCCCACTTCTCAATCAATAGTTGGTGTAATTCCTGTCCCGTCATAGCTTTTCTCAGATATTTTTACATTTAGTTATGATGTTAAGTTCCATTACTCAAGTATGATAGGACTATAAAGAAATGTAATCCTACTAAGAAAGATGCTAGAAATATCTTTGCATAGAGCATTCTCGCATCCTTGTAGGTATTATCATTTTGGCTCAGACAAGAGTTTTTTCATGAGAAACTCTTGTAAAATCTGTTAACAAAATACACAATGAACGCGTAGGTTATGGCGCAATTTTCTGAATCAGTGGACGTTCCCGATATGGGGCGTCGTCAATTCATGAATCTTCTGACTTTTGGAACTGTAACCGGAGTCGCACTGGGAGCATTGTATCCCGTTGTCAAGTATTTTATTCCACCAGCAACTGGTGGTGCTGGTGGTGGTACAACAGCAAAGGACGAGTTGGGCAACAATGTCAGCGTTAGCAAGTTTTTAGAAAGCCATAATGTAGGCGATCGCGTTCTGGTTCAAGGACTCAAGGGAGACCCTACCTATATTGTGGTAGATAGCAAAGAGGCGATTACTGATTACGGTATTAACGCTGTTTGCACCCACTTAGGTTGTGTTGTTCCTTGGAATGCAGCAGAGAACAAGTTTAAGTGTCCCTGTCATGGTTCACAGTACGACGCTACTGGTAAGGTTGTTAGGGGTCCAGCACCGCTATCTTTGGCTTTGAGTCATGCAAAAGTAGAAGAAGACAAAATTCTTCTAACTCAATGGAGTGAAACCGACTTCCGCACTGGGGAAGCACCTTGGTGGGCTTAATCAGGACTAAAGTGCATAGGACCGAGTCTGGAGTCGAAATTTGACTCTTGACTAATGACACATCAGGCATGACTAATAACTAATATCAGAGAACGTTGTCCAAGTTGTCCTTATAGAGATGAGAAATGTTTGTCAAACGGCGAGTATAGCTCGCAGTGCTAGAGCAGTTGTAAAAACATTGCTTATAGCGATCGCTACAGTGACATTTTTCTTCACCAGCGATTTCGCCTTTCCTCAAGCGGCTTCAGCATATCCCTTTTGGGCACAGCAAACCTACCCCGAAACCCCTCGCGAACCGACAGGGCGGATTGTGTGTGCCAACTGTCACCTAGCAGCAAAGCCAGCCGAAGTAGAAATTCCCCAGTCTGTTCTACCTGACACGGTATTTAAAGCCGTGGTCAAAATTCCCTACGATACCAGCTTGCAGCAGGTGGGTGCCGATGGTTCCAAAACCGGCTTAAACGTTGGTGCTGTGCTGATGCTACCAGAAGGCTTCAAAATTGCTCCGGAAGAACGCATTCCTGAGGAGTGGAAAGAAGAAGTCGAAGGTTTGTTCTACCAACCCTACAGCGAAGAGAAAGAAAACGTCGTTATCATCGGACCACTACCTGGTGAACAATATCAGGAAATCGTCTTCCCCGTTCTTTCTCCCAACCCCGCAACGGACAAGAACATACAGTTTGGTAAGTATGCTGTTCACCTAGGTGCTAACCGGGGACGCGGACAAATTTACCCAACAGGCGAAAAGAGCAACAACGCAGTATATGCTGCTTCTGCTACTGGTACAGTTAGCAAAATCGCCAAAACAGAAGATGAAGACGGTAACGTCAAGTATCAAGTTAGCATCCAGCCAGAATCTGGGGATACAGTTGTTGATACCATTCCCGTTGGACCAGAATTGATTGTTTCCGAAGGGCAAGCAGTCAAGAAAGATGATCCTTTGACCAACAATCCAAACGTTGGTGGATTCGGTCAAGATGATGGGGAAATCGTGCTACAAGATGCCAGCAGAGTTCAATGGTTGATTGCATTTGTCGCACTTGTCATGTTGGCTCAAGTTATGCTTGTTCTCAAGAAGAAGCAGGTTGAAAAAGTACAAGCTGCAGAAATGAATTTCTAAATTAAGAGCCAATTTGTGAGTTATAAGACAGGCAAAATGCCTGTTTTTTTTTGCGGTACAAAACCGCTTTGCGTGGCACCTTTATGACAGAGAATGAGCGTGGCGATGCTCCTCTGGAGCCGCCCAAAGGGCGATTGGCTCCGCCACTGCCCCGAATCGCAATCGCAGCTTCTTGGCGGGAAAGCGATCGCCTTTGTTATGCGCTTCATAGCGATCGCACACCTTCATCTGGGACTGCGCGATCGCCCCTCGAATCAAAGAGCGAAAGAGCCAAGTACATCAATACCCAAAGTTCTTGACGCGATAACACCAATAAGCACACCAAGACCTAGCGCTCTACGAAAATAATTAACGCCTTGAAATAATTCTAGCCACGCCCAAGTAAATAAAGAGCCAAAAGCAAGTGCGTCTAACCCTGTATTCACAACCCCTGTTGTAAAAACTAATTCGAGCAAACTAGCTGTTATCCAAACAGTTGCGTAAGTCCTATTTTTCTCGGATAAAGGATTTGGAATTCCTCGTGATTTCCCAGCCTCCCAGTCATGGGGACGGGATTCTGAGCGATAGTATATAACCTAAGCTCCTAATGAGTTGAGGGATTGCCAATGACAGCCGCAGTAGAGTATTTCCCCATTACTCCAATTGAATACCCAGATGAGGACGGTAAGCCGATGGCTGAAGGAGATATCCAGTGCAGTTACTTAACTTATGCAAGAAACGCGCTACGGCTATATTTCCAAAACCGTTCTGATGTATATGTTGCTGGCAATTTATTTATTTACTACGAACAGGGTAATCCAGAATCAGTTGTAGCACCAGATATATTTGTGGTCTTTGGAGTAGACAATCGTGATAGACGCTCTTATAAAACTTGGGAAGAAAATAATAAAACACCTGATTTTGTTTTAGAGATTACCTCAAAAGCAACTCGTACAAAAGACCAAGGTGCAAAAAAAGGAATTTACGCCTTTTTGGGAGTTCGCGAATATTATCAGTATGACCCCACAGGAGATTATCTCACTCCCCAACTCCAAGGTTTGCGCTTAGTCGATGGAAATTATTTCCCAGTTCCTACCAGTACTCTGCCAGATGGTACAGTATCCTTATCCAGTGAAGTCTTGGGTTTAGAGTTGCGAATTCAATCAGGAGAAATGCGCTTCTACGACCCAGCGACAGGTCAAACACTGCTAAGCTATGAGGAAGAAGCAGCAGCACGACAAGCTGCTGAAGAGAAAGCGCAACGCTTAGCCGCTAAACTTAGAGAATTGAACATTGACCCAGATACCCTATAAGGGACTCCCAAATTAAAAAATATCCAACTTTTTCTTGTGGGATGGGCTTCTAGCCCGTCCTATTAACTGGGCGGGCGGGGACGCCCACCCCACAAGATGGATAATTTATTTGTTGCAATACCCTAATACCAAAGCACCTCACCCGCAACTCCTCTCGGTGCCAGTGGGGTGAGGTTCTTGGCGTATTTGAGCTAAGTCAAAACCCCTATAATTACAACGGTCGATACACTCGGTAGTTGATATTAGGGAAAATATTGTCCATCAACTCAACTTTTTCCAGCCAACCACTATCGATTTTGCCGATTTTAACGTCTTCGTAAAGCTTGTTGAAACGCATGAGGTGCGATCGCGTCCTTCTAACAGCATAAGGTACCATCGTTCCCGTTCGCATAATAAATGCCCAGTCGGAAGATTGCGCCAACAACAATTCCCGCGCCGCTTGGTTCAACGCTTTCCATTCCAACTCATCCGCTGGTTCCCGCTTTGATATTTCAATCATCCGTTCTGCTGCTTTATGCAGATGTGGGTAAATCCACGCATTTGTTTCGTTCAACCAATACTCGTGAAATCCTTTATAACCCCAACTCGATTGCGAAGGACGGCAGACTTGCTGAGTTGGTTCCGCCCGCAGATAATCTGCCAAGTGGGTCATTGCATAAGTCTTTTGGTCAAACCAGGACTTGCGGAACAGGTAATCGATGAACCAGGGACCCTCGTACCACCAATGTCCAAATAACTCTGCATCGTAGGGAGAAACAATAATCGGCGGACGATGCATTATACCATAGAGATGTCCAGCTTGCTGTTCTCTATTATACATAAAATTAGCAGCGTGTTCCGCAGTTTTTTCCCTTGCCCAGTAGGGGTCGTAGAGCGCCTTATCTCCTAACCCTAAACCGCGTCCAGTAATTTTGTGATACTTAATGCCCGTATTTTTCCGCTGACCGTTGGGCATGATGTAGGGCTTGATGTATTCATATTCAGCTTCCCAGCCCAAGTCTTTATAAAATTCCCGGTATTCCGGCGCACCAGGATAGCCTACCTCAGAAGACCACACCTGCTGTGAAGATTCATGATCTCGACCAAAGACAGCGACACCACTTTCTGTAAAAATTGGGGCATAGCCGCCAAATCGCGGACGAGGACGGGCATAAAGAATGCCATGTCCATCAGTGAGGAAGTAGCGCAACCCTGCATCGGCTAACATTCGATCTACACCTTCGTAGTAGGCGCATTCTGGCAACCAAATACCTCTGGGTGGCTGTCCAAAAGTTTCCTCGTAGTGTTCGCACGCTACCTTAATCTGTGCCCACACAGCCTGCGGGTACATTTTCATCAGCGGTAGGTAGCCGTGGGTGGCACCGCAGGTGATGATTTCTACATTATTAGTATCTTGAAACTGCTTAAAAGCTGTTACTAAGTCCCCTTTGTAGCTTTCCCAAACTTCTCGTATCGCCTTAAACTCACTGGCGTAATGCTCGGCTAAATACTTGATATGACCATTGTGCGCATTATGTTCGAGTTCTAGTTGTATAAGTTCTTCTAGCTTGGCTAAGTGGGCGTCGTAGCGTTCTTGCAGCAAAGGATCACGGAGCATCGACACAAGAGGTGGTGTCATACTCATCGTGATTTTAAAATCAACGCCGTCTCGCTTTAAGCCTTCAAAGACTCGTAGCAAGGGAATGTAAGTTTCAGTGATGGCTTCATAAAGCCATTCTTCTTCCAGCACATAGTCACTTTCTGGGTGACGAACGAAGGGCAGGTGTGCGTGGAGTACAAGCGCAACGTAGCCGATAGCCATAATAAATAGTTCCGGGGTGTTACCTATTAATTGAAGGTTGGGGATTTGGTAGATTTAAGATTATTTTAAGACTTTATGGTGGTTAAGAGACATTGCCCCCACTAACACAACATCGGCTATGATTCTTCACTCTCTTGATACAAGTGTTGCAACTCCTGCAACTGCGTCCTGCGGGAACTACGACGATATTTTTTAGATTCCAGCTTCGGTTCGTACTGAGTTTGTCCCTTACCTTTGCTTTTCACTTTGAGAGTGGATTCAGGATCTGTCTGCTGGTTCTGGTGAGTCTGGCGCTCAATCGCTTCTCTCAAGAAATCTAAGTAATGTTGATATCGTTCCCATTCTCCCCGAACGACACACTCCGGTTCGTCTCGGTGGAAACAATCACTAAAACGACAGCTACCAACCGCTAATCTCTGCCTTGCTTCTGGAAAATAACTTGCTAATTCTTCTGGAGGAGAATCAAGGTCAGGTTGGTTAAATCCCGGAGTATCTGCGAGTAAACCCCCGGTAGGCAATTCAAATAATTCTACGTGACGAGTAGTGTGCCGACCCCTTGCTAGTTTGCCAGAAATCTCTCCGACTCGTAAGTTAGCATTGGGAATCAGTCCATTGATGAGGCTGGACTTGCCAACCCCGGAAGGTCCAGCAATCACCGTAATCTGATCTTTGAGCTTGTCTGCTAGTTCGTCAATATTTATACCTTGACCAACACTAATAAATATTGGTTGGTAGCCCCAATTTCCCAACTGCTGATAAATTTCTGCCTGTTGTTCTTTTGAGATTAAATCGCACTTATTTAGGCATAAGATTACATCTATATCGGTAGACTCAGCTTTTACCAAAAATCGGCTGAGTTGGTATGGTTCCAAAGGCGGATCGGCGACGGCAAAAACTAACAGAATTTGGTTCACGTTGGCGATCGCCGGACGATCCAATTGACTTTGACGGGGTAAAACGGACGCGATCGCTCCTCGTCCGCCAGCCCAATCTGGTTCTTCCACGACTACGCGATCGCCCACCATAACTTGTTGCCCGATTTTTTTCAATCGGCTTCTACGGGTACACAGCAGGATAAGGCGCAGGGGGGAATTTGGAGGTTTAATCTCCTCTGCTCCCAGGCTCCTCTGCTCCCCTGCATCTAGCTGTACTCGATAAAAATTAGCTTGCACGGCTAAGACCGTGCCTATTAACTGGTCAGTAGTTTCTAGTCCTTCCCCTGTCATGAGGCACTATCGGGACAGCGGACTCGCAAAGAAAAATAACCAACGCAGTCTGTGATTTGCTCTACCTGATACCCCGCCATTGTCAAACTATCAGGAACCTGCTCAATCGGCTCCCCAGGATCTAGCCAGACTTCTAGTAACTCTCCCGGTTGCATTTGCTCCAAACGGAGTTTTGTCCGTACAAAGTTTATCGGGCAAGGGGTGCCGCGCAAATCGAGTTGAGCATTAGGAGTTGAGAGGGCAGATAGACTCATCGTTGGTGAAAAAAGTTTCCCAAAAATCCTTCTAGACCACCTTTACCTGTGCGATCTCCTTTAATTTTAGCGAGCTTCTCCAGTAGTTCACGTTCCTCAGTGGTTAACTTGCTGGGAATATCAATTAACACAGTAATCATGTGGTCGCCACGGCTGACAGGATTACCCAAGCGTGGTACACCACGATTTTCCATTTTCATCACAGTATTTGGCTGAGTTCCAGGTGGAATTAACAATTCCTCTGGTCCATCTACCGTATTTACCTCTAAGCGGCAGCCTAAAATCGCTTGCAGGTAGCTAATTTTGATTTCTGAGAGAATGTTGATGCCATCCCGATGGAATTCCTCATCCTCATTCACAAATAAGTAAACGTATAAATCTCCTGGAGGACCACTGCGTTGACCCGCATCTCCTTCTGAGGAGATTCGTAAGCGTGTGCCGTTGTCTACCCCAGGTGGAATGGAAATTTTCAGTTTCTTCGTGACTTGTTTTGCACCCTTACCGTCACAAGTATCACATTTGTCTTCTATGACCATTCCTGTAGCATTACAGGTGGGACAAGTCGAAACTTGCGTGAAGCTGCCAAAGGGCGTTCTAGTGACGCGACGTACTTGACCTGTTCCAGTACAAGTCGAACAAGTGCGGGGGCGAGTACCTGGTTTTGCTCCAGATCCGCTACAGATTTCACAAGTCTCTAAATGAGAAATGCGAATTTCTTTTTCACCGCCAAATACTGCTTCCCGAAAGTCTAGCTTTAGGTCTAGCCGCAGGTCATCGCCCCGCACTGGTCCACTACGCCGTCTTTGCGTTGTCCCACCCATACCGCCAGCAAAACCGCTGAAAATGCTTTCAAAAATATCAGCAAAGCCACCCATGTCGCCGATATCTTGGTAGCCTACACCAGCTCCACCATTTACAGCAGCTTCACCAAAGCGATCGTAACGAGCGCGAACTTCCGGTTCGCTAAGCACTTCATAAGCACGGTTTATTTCTTTAAAGCGCTCTTCAGCTCCCGGTTCTTTGTTCACGTCTGGGTGATACTTCCGGGCTAAGCGGCGGTAGGCGTGTTTGATTTCTTCTTTGTCGGCGTCACGAGAGACACCTAGAATTTCATAATAATCGCGAGCCATATAGCAAAGGTGAAAGTTAAAAGGTAGAAAGCGGCTATGCACAGAGAACAACAGCAGCAGCGGCTTATTGCCGAAGCGCGTTAGCTCCACTCTAACGAAAAGCCGCGCTATGCGCGTCTTGTGGAAAGTGAGCTCAGAAGTTTGTCAAGGCAGAAGGCAGAAGGCAATGGTTAAGTTTTATTAATACTAAATTATTTTACCTTTTACCCTTTACAAAAATCACCATAACAGTCTTCAAATCTGAATGCTGAGGATGTTTTCCTCTGAAGAAGGTTGCCTAGAGTTGTAGACCCACAGCTTCAGAGAGGGTTTCCTGCTCTCACGGCGAGGAGCATAGCACTTCTGGCCGTTCTACAAAGTGGCAGGCGAGTGGTGTTGCCCAGTAAAAAAATCTGGAATTAGTTTTGAAATCAAAGACTAAATTGAAACCAGAAAAATTTTTACTCGCACATCAGCACTGATTGCTCCGCACTGAATAATTGCAACAGGTACTTTCCTCGTGGTAGACGACAAAAGCATCTTTTACAATTGTGCTATGTAGATGGCAAAAACTCCGCTCATTTTACAGATAGGCTACCCGCACAAAAAAGTGTGGAAAACCCCACAGACATCATGAAATTGCATTTGTACTGTAACATTATTTAGCCGGAAGTATAAACCTCCGGCTAACAATTCAGTGTTATTACGAGTGATATTATGATGCTCAGTGCTAAATCAAGAATTACCTTTTGAGAATTTATAATTCATAATTCATAATTTCCTTAGTCTATCACTTCATAATCAACCTGCGTGGTATTTTCGTCATCAAAATCAAAGTTAAATTGTGGTGTTAGCGTTCCATTCACTGGCGCGGCTGCTTCTGAGGTCAATAAAGTATCTAAAGCTTCAGTCATTTGATCGTGCCTATTAACGCGGTTATACACCTGGGAGCCAATGGCAAACAAACTTTGCTGGAAGTCATCTAAGCGTTGCTTAAATTCTGCTAGGGAAATAGTTTCATCGGTCATTGCTGCTTGTAGCAGTGCCATTTTTTCATTTGCCAAAGCTCTCATCTCGTCGCTAATCAAGTTGCCATTGTTCTTTAATGTCGATTCGTAACTGTATAACAGATTATCCGTCTGGTTTTTGAGTTCAACCAGTTGTATGCGTCTTTTGTCTTGTTCGGCAAACATTTCGGCTTGTTGCCGCATTCTTTCGACTTCGTTGGCACTCAAGCCACCTGTATTGGTAATCCGAATACTTTGTTCTCGAAGAGTGCCTTTGTCTTGTGCTGAAACTTTGAGAATGCCATTGACATCAATTTCAAAAGAGACTTCAATTTGCGGTACACCACGAGGAGTCGGCGGAATTCCCGCCAGAAGAAATTTACCCAAACTCTTGTTGTCTCGTGCCATTGCCCGTTCACCTTGAAGGACGTGAATTTCCACTGAGTTTTGCCCATCGACTGCTGTGGAAAAGACTTGGGACTTACTGGTTGGAATTGTGGTGTTACGTTCGATAATTTTGGTGAACACTTCTCCCAAAGTTTCAATACCTAAAGACAAGGGCGTGACATCTAACAAAAGCAAATTATCAACTTCACCACCCAGCACCCCAGCTTGGATAGCTGCGCCTAGTGCCACTGCTTCGTCGGGGCTGACAGAGCGATCTGGAGTTTTGCCATTAAAAAATTTGATCAAGGCATTTTGCACCGCAGGAATGCGAGTGGAACCGCCCACCAAAATAATCCGGTCGATATCTTGTGGTTTGAGTTCCGCGTCTTTCAGCGCTTGAGTCATCGGTTCAATGGTGGCTTCCACCAGATGTGCCGTTAACTCTTCAAATTTGGCGCGGCTGAGTTCCATCTCCAGATGCTTGGGACCGGTTTCATCAGCGGTAATGAAAGGCAAGTTAATTGAAGTACTGAGCATACTGGAAAGTTCAATTTTTGCTTTTTCCGCTGCTTCCCGTAAGCGTTGCAAAGCCATTTTGTCCTGAGACAGGTCAACTTTCTGTTCCTGCTGGAAACGTTCCATCATCCAGCGTACGATACAGTTATCAAAATCGTCCCCACCCAGGTGGTTGTTACCACCAGTCGCCTTAACTTCAAACACTCCATCTCCAAGTTGTAGGATGGAGACATCGAAAGTACCGCCTCCCAAGTCAAATACCAGAACGAGCTGCTCTTGCTCAAGCTTGTCCAACCCAAACGCTAAAGCCGCTGCAGTTGGTTCATTGATAATCCTTAAAACTTCTAGTCCGGCAATAGTGCCAGCGTCTTTAGTTGCTTGTCTTTGACCATCTGTAAAATATGCTGGTACTGTGATCACTACCTGAGTCACAGGTTCACCCAAGAAGTTTTCCCCATCCTGTTTTAGTTTTTGTAGGATCATGGCGGAGATTTCTTGTGGTGTGTAGTGATGTCCACGAATCTCGACATCAACAGTATCGTCTCGACCTTTGACACAGGTGTAAGGTACACGATCGCGTTCAACTGCGGTGTCATCCCAGCGACGACCGATAAATCGCTTGATGCTGAAAATTGTGTTTTCGGCGTTGGTGACAGCTTGACGCTTTGCCAGTTGACCGATTAAGCGTTCACTGCCTTTAGCAAATCCCACAATACTAGGTGTCGTTCGTCCGCCTTCTGAATTAGCAATGACAATTGGTTGACCACCTTCGAGAACCGCGACACAACTGTTGGTAGTGCCTAAGTCGATCCCAATAACTTTTCCCATAAATATCGGTATTTTTATCGGTATTTTTACTGAGTACTTTTCGCTTGAAGTTTTAAGCGCCATCCGGTGTTAGCGCTACACAAACACCGGTCAAGGCTGCTCAACTTCGGGCGTGATGTTTCGCGGACTATTTTTGTTTGTGGTTAGATATGCGATGCTCGCCCAAGTTTGCCAGGCACTTTTGGTCAGTAAGGCGAGCGACTACAGCTTAGCTGTTAGCTGGGCTCGACTGATTTTCTTCAGAAGAGGGTGCATCTTCCTTTGGAGCAGCCACCTTCACCATTGCATGGCGCAGCACGCGATCGCCCAAGTAATATCCGCGTACTAATTCTTCTAACACTGTTCCTTCAGGATATTCATCCGTAGGTTCGCGCAATACTGCTTCGTGTAGGTTCGGATCAAAGGGTTGACCTTCAGGACGCATCGGTGATACACCCAAGCGCTTTAAGCTATCAACTAATAGTTTGTAAACGCCTTGGTAGCTCTTATGAATGGTCATTTCCCCATCATTTTGGGGTTTGATTTGCGACCGTGCCCGTTCAAAATTATCGACGATTGGCAGTAATTCAGTAATTGTGTTCCGCTTCACCTGCTGTTCCAAGTCTTCTTTCTCTTTTTGATTTCGTTTGCGGTAATTCTCAAAATCAGCCACAATCCGCAAATATTGAGTGTTACGCTCTTCTACCTGCGCTTTTAAAGACTCAATTTGTTGATTGACTGCTGGTTCTTTGGCTGTGGACTCATTACCAGCAGCCTCAGTTGCAGCAACACCACTATCTTGACTCTGCGTAGCTGTATCTCCAGAGACATTGGCTTGAGTTGACACTTGATCAGTCACTTCGCTTTGGGTTGCGTTGGTATTTATTTCGGCTGTAGAGTCGCTAGTCATTGCTTGCTTTTCCTCGGTTTGTTCACCTAATGGCTGGTTTGTATTGTTTTGCTGTTGCTCGTCTATCATTTTGCACTCTTCCCAGATGCTATATTGGGCAGTTATCCCCATATTTTGCAGCTCTTAAATTCAGCTACAAAAAGCGGTCACCTAAAGTATCAAGTTATGAACTCAAGGCAAAAGAGTGTAGACGCCCGGAGGACGGTGAGACAGCGCTGCAGGAGGGTTTCCCGACCTAGGCGACTGCGTTCACCGTTCGCGAAGCGTGCGCTCTGCGCTCAGGTGTGCCGTTCGCCGTTAGGCGTGGCGTTAGCCATAGGCATACCCGCAGGGCTTCCCGTAGGATTGTAGGAAGTATGAAGTGAAGTACGGAATATTTCATCCTTCATTCTTCATCCTTTAGCCTTTATTTGGTCACCGTCATCTATTTTGACAAATGCTGAGTGCGTTAGCGTATACGCTCCTAGGGCGGCTTTCCGTAAGGTAAAGGAGATGCAAAGAGCGGACGCTTGCTTTATTTGACAGGTTATTGTTTTTTGCCAGATAAAGCAAGTGTGAAGTCTCTAGAGGAATTTAACGGTATTTTCGTACGTGTTACGTGTTTTTTTATAATAAATTATTTTCTTGACTAACCCTGAGGCAAGCAAAAGTTCCTTTGGCAGGCGCTCTAAGACACGCTCAAAGGGTACAGTATTATCTAAACTCCGAGCTAGTCTCAGAGAACCTTGAATTTGCAAGCATACCATCTTCGGCTCTTTGCTGTGCTTGAGAATACTCAATAAATTAAGAACACACAGGAAAAAACCATGATTAAGCTATACGACGTCGAACTGTCAGGGAATTGCTATAAAGTACGGCTGATGCTATCACTGCTGGGGTTGGAGTATGAACGTGTACCCATCGCTTTGAATAAAGGCGAACACAAAACAGAAGAATTTCTCAAACTTAACCCACTAGGACAAGTGCCAGTTTTTAGGGATGGCGATGTGGTGATTAGGGACGCCCAAGCAATTTTAGTTTACTTGGCACGCCGTTACGGCAGCGAAGACTGGTTGCCCACAGAAGCAGAACCGATGAGTAAAGTGGTGCAGTGGTTGTCTGTTGCAGCTAACGAAATTCAACATGGTGTTGCCGCACTCAGAAAACATTTCTTGTTGAACGCGGAAATAGACTTAGAGCAAGCGCAAAAGAAAGCACATCAGACACTTCAAATTTTGGACAAACACTTGAGTGAACGTTTTTGGTTGGAATGCGATCGCCCAACAATTGCTGATGTTGCTTGCTTTCCCTACATTGCATTAGCACCCGATGGAAAGATTTCTCTGGAACTTTATCCCCATGTAGTGGGTTGGATTGAACGAATTAAGCAACTGCCAGGATACGTTGATATGCTTGGCGTGTAGGTGTTTTGGCATCAGTTGCCATAATAAGTTTGAGATTATCTGCTTTCCGCCGCGTCATTTTTCTTATGAAAGACTTGAGACAAACAATAATCAACTACTCCAGCAAAGATCTCGAACAAAGAAAACATTGGTATTCTCCCGCAGCAGAGGCTTATAACAAAGCAAGACCTCGCTATCCCAAGAATCTAATTGAGCGCGTTGTCGAAGCAGCCCAACTCTCTTGTGACTCGAAAATTCTGGAAGTGGGGTGTGGTCCTGCAACTGCAACGGTAGCGATCGCTCCATTAGGCTGCTCAATGGTTTGCTTAGAACGTGACACTCCTACACCTCTCTACAAGTAGGTGTAGGCTTCTGGCAGATTTTATCTTTCCAGAACTTCGTTCGTGGTACTCCAACCGTTTCCCACTACCGCAGTTTATAGTCAGGAAAAATGCCCCTCCCGACTTGAATGATTGAAAAAAACCATTCCCCTACGTTCCTTGAAGATTTTACATACCGGAGGCTGTAGTCGGCTGGTTCATTGCAGCAATTTAAGACCGCACTTCCCGGTAAAACCCCATATCTTCAGTTGTCTAGGTACAGATGGTTGACTAGAATTTTAGTCTTTGTCAACACCTCTCTATGTTAACATAATGGGTGGCTTTTGTGTACCCTTTATGAAAGATTCAAGATTAAGTTTAAGGATATCAACTCGTAGGTTAAACAAGTTGCGGTCATATGCAGCAAGTAAAGATAAAACAGTCACTCAAATTGTCGAGGACTGGGTTGATAGGTTACCCAACACGGAGATAGGCGCTCTCATTGCACTGTCCCCATTCCCTCTTCTAACGACGCAGAAAATTGGTCAGGGGATGTGCCTTGAGCGCTCGGTCATTGATCCCACGCTCCCCTTACGGGTGAGACGTGGGATCAATGACCGATTAAGGTAAGAGATGCTGAAGATCCTGAAATTTTTGCCTTGATTTAACTGAGTATATGTGTCAATTCTGATTGACAGTTTGGGAATACTCTAATCAGAGGTTTCCGCAACGAATTGCTCACATATGACTCAATCGTCATCACAAAGACGCAGTACTGCTCTTACTACAAGAATAGAGTTTTCGCCCTTCGGCAACAAGCTGGTGCAATCTGGCTTTGTCAATAGCGAACAAATGAGACAGGCGCTGATTGAAAGCCGCAAGTCTGGCAGACCTTTGACACAAGTGCTGGAATCAATTTCAGGACGCCAGCTCTCGCCAGAGTTATATAGGCTACACAAAAAGCAGCAGCTATTTGAACTGAAAATACTCTACGGTGTTGAATCGCTTGATCTGGAAGTTAGGCAAGTTGGCAAAATAAAAATTGGTCAACTGATTGATACTCTCATTCCCGTGGATATCTGTCGTCGCTATCACTTGGTACCACTTGCTAAGAATGAAGACCAAAACCCGCCCTCTGTTTTGGTGGCGATGGTAGATCCGGATAACCTAGACGCTTGCGATGATTTAAACCGCATTTTGCGCCCGCAGGGATGGGCTTTGCAGCGGATGGTGATCACCCAAGAAGATTACCAGCAACTGATTAACCAATATTTAGATGAACTGACTGTTAAACAAAAGAACTTAGAACAGGAAAAGTCTACAGACATCAACCAAGATTTAGAAAATATTGAAAATCTTAATTTAGATGATGCGCCTGAAGATAAGGATACTGACTTGGGCGCAGCGATGAAGGGTGCCCAGGATGCCCCCGTGATTAATTTAGTTAACAGAATCCTTGCCAGAGGACTACATGAGAGGGCTTCTGATATCCATGTAGAACCGCAGGAAGACAACTTACGCGTTCGCTTTCGTAAGGATGGTGTGCTACGTCAGGCTTTCGACCCCCTGCCCAAAAAAATCATTCCTGCTGTCATAGCTCGTTTCAAAATTATTGCTAACTTAGATATTGCTGAACGGCGTATTCCTCAAGATGGACGCATTAGACGAGTGTTTGAGGGACGCAAGGTGGACTTCCGCGTCAGTACCTTGCCCAGTCGCTACGGTGAAAAGGTTGCACTGCGGATTTTGGATAATTCTGCAACCCAACTAGGATTAGATAAGTTAATTACTGATCCAGAAACTTTGCAAATTGTCCAGGAGATGGTTAGCCGTCCCTTTGGTCTAATTCTAGTAACCGGACCGACAGGTTCTGGTAAAACAACAACGCTGTATTCGGCTTTGTCAGAACGGAACTCTCCAGGCATTAACATCTGTACGGTTGAAGACCCTATTGAGTACAGTTTACCTGGAATTACTCAGGTGCAGGTGATTCGGGAAAAAGGGCTAGATTTTGCAACGACTTTGCGAGCCTTTTTGCGGCAAGATCCTGATGTGCTTTTGGTAGGTGAGACGCGAGACAAGGAAACGGCAAAAACAGCTATTGAGGCAGCACTAACTGGTCACTTGGTTTTAACAACGTTACATACTAATGATGCTCCAGGGGCGATCGCCCGTTTGGGAGAAATGGGCATTGAGTCTTTCATGATTTCCAGTTCTCTGATTGGCGTGTTGGCACAGCGCCTAGTACGGCGTGTTTGTTCCAATTGTCGCATTCCCTACACTCCCACTTTAGAGGAACTCGCTCGCTACGGTCTATCAGCTTCTCAAGAAGCAGGTGTCACTTTTTACAAAGCTAATACTCTCATTTCAGAGCAAATTCAAGAAGCCAAGGCAAACAATCAGCTTTGCCCAGAATGTAATGGCGTTGGCTACAGAGGACGTTGTGGTGTTTATGAAGTCATGCGACTCACCGAAAACCTGCAAACCCTGATCACCCAAGATGCACCAACAGAACGCATCAAAGAAGTGGCGGTGGAAGAAGGGATGAAAACCTTACTGGCTTACAGCTTGGATTTAGTACGTCAAGGCGATACCACCCTAGAAGAAGTAGAACGGGTAACGTTCAGTGATACAGGTTTGGAAGCAGAGTTAAAAGCCAAACGCAAGAGTAGTCTTACGTGCCGAACTTGTCAAGCTGGATTGCAGCTCGAATGGCTGGATTGTCCTTACTGCATGACACCACGATTTCAAGATTAGTCATTTGTCTTCTTCTAAGAACAAATAAGTTTGCAAAAGGAATTTTCAAACAGGAATCACAAAGATAGAAATGATAATTGAAAATTTAATGAAGCACTTGATTGAAATGGGCGGTTCGGATTTGCACTTATCCGCAGGTTTGCCTCCCTACTTCCGCGTGAGTGGTAAACTCACACCCATTGGCGATCAACCGTTATCAGCAGATCAATGCCAAACCCTAATTTTTAGTATGCTCAACAACTCTCAGCGTCAAACCTTAGAGCAAAACTGGGAGCTAGATTGTTCTTATGGCGTCAAAGGATTAGCTCGTTTTCGGGTCAATGTTTACAAAGAACGTGGTACTTACGCCGCATGTTTACGGGCATTAAGTTCTAAGATTCCTAACTTTGAAAAATTAGGTTTGCCAGATGTTGTGCGGGAAATGTCAGAAAAACCAAGGGGATTAATTTTGGTGACAGGTCCCACGGGTTCTGGTAAAACAACAACCCTAGCGGCAATGATTGACTTAATTAACCGCACCCGTGCAGAGCATATTTTAACAGTAGAAGACCCGATTGAATTTGTTTACGAACCTATTAAAAGTGTCATCCACCAAAGGCAACTTGGTGAGGATACAAAAAGCTTTGCTAATGCTCTGAAATCAGCGCTGCGGGAAGACCCAGATATCATTTTGGTAGGGGAAATGCGCGATTTGGAAACAATTTCGTTGGCTATTTCCGCTGCGGAAACAGGACACTTAGTGTTTGGTACTTTGCACACCAGTTCAGCAGCACAGACTGTAGACAGAATTATCGACGTTTTCCCCCCAGAAAAACAAACTCAAGTGCGAGTGCAGTTATCTAATTCACTGGTAGCAGTCCTGAGCCAAACTTTGGTTCCGAGAAAAAATCCCAACTCAGAAGAGTTTGGTCGAGTGATGGCTCAAGAAATTATGGTTGTGACTCCTGCTATTTCTAACTTGATTCGTGAAGGAAAAACATCTCAAATTTATTCCGCTATCCAGACTGGCGCAAAATTCGGGATGCAAACTTTAGAGAAGGTTTTAGCAGATTTATATAAAGCAGGAGTTATCTCCTTGGAAGCGGCAATGTCTAAAACTTCTAGACCAGATGAAATTCAGCGTATGATCGGTGGTACACAACCAGCAGGCGCAAGACCAGGACTAGCTGTAAAACCACATTAAAAAGTTCAAGTCAAAACGCATAAAACTATTAAAAATACTTTTTAATATTCAGATTTGACTGAAACAATCTGAGTAGACTTCTTGTAAAAGTATGATTGATAGATATTTATAAGCACCACACAGATGCACGCAGATAATTTATCTATGTCCATCTGTGTTCATCTGTGGTTTAATTTTCATAAAATTGACTTTTGCAAGAGATTTAATGACCAATCCGCTCTTTTCATTTTTTAGACCATGCCAACATTTATTGCCCGTGTTAGGGACTCGCAAGGAAAACCGAAAATAGAAAAAATTAGAGCTGATTCCTTGGCTCAAGCCCGTATTAATCTTAGACAGCGAGGTTACGTAGTCCAAGACCTGAAAAAACAACCTCAACGCTTTAATTTCAAACAACTTAAAACCAAATTTACGAACGTTTCAGTGAAGGATAAAGCCGTGTTTTCTCGTCAATTTGCTGCTTTGGTAAATGCGGGAGTGGCAATTGTCAGAAGTTTGGGTGTGTTATCTGAGCAGTGTAGCAACCCTAAACTGAAACAAGCTCTTTTGGGCATTAGTGCTGATGTCCAAAGTGGAATTAATCTTTCTGAGGCAATGCGGAAATATCCTGATTGCTTTGATAATTTGTATGTCAGCATGGTTGAGGCTGGCGAAGTTGGCGGTGTTTTGGACGAAGTACTAAATCGTTTAGCCAAATTGTTAGAAGATGTTGCTCGATTACAAAATCAAATTAAATCAGCACTGGCTTATCCAGTTGTTGTAGGATTTTTGGCAGTTGCCATTTTTATCGGGATGACCGTTTTTCTCATCCCTATTTTTGCAAATATTTTTAAAGAATTAGGAACTACATTGCCTCCTCTAACGCAGTTTATGTTATGGATAAGTGAAATTTTGAGAAGTTGGCGGCTGTTGCTTGTCATTGGTATTGTGATTGCAGCAGCAATTGCTTATAGACAGTACTATAAAACTCCGGCTGGACGTGAAACTATAGACCGCCTTTATCTAAAAATGCCGTTGTTTGGTGACTTAATCCAAAAATCATCAGTTGCCCGTTTTAGCCGCACGTTTGGTTCTTTAACTCGTTCAGGTGTGCCAATTCTCACTTGCTTAGAAATTGTGCGGGAAACATCAGGAAATCAGGTAATTGCCAACGCCATCGATGCAGCGCGTGCAGAAATTCAACAAGGAGGTATGATTAGCCTTGCCTTGCAAAAAGAAAAAGTTTTTCCTTCTATGGCGATTCAAATGATTAGTATCGGCGAGGAAACTGGTGAATTAGATAGTATGTTGATGAAAATTGCCGATTTTTATGAAGATGAAGTCGAACAGACAGTCAAAGCACTAACCAGCATTTTGGAACCAGTAATGATTGTGGTTTTGGGAGGGATGGTAGGTACAATTTTACTGTCGATGTACCTGCCTATGTTCAAGGTCTTCGATACCTTGGGATAGCCAAAGAAAAATTATGAATGATGAAGAAAAATTTTCATCATTCATAATTTATAAGTTTTCTAAAGACTATATCAATCCGATAATTTTGAATTTTGAATTTTGAATTTTTTTATCTATGCCTGTGCAAAAATCGCATTACGAAGCTTGCTTAGCAGAGTACAGCAATTCCCTAAGTGCGATCGCCCTGTTGAAGCAGCACCGTCCCTATCTGGAAATGATCCCTAGCTTGCGCCGTCCAGATGAAAGCGTGATCACGATTCCACTTCCAATAGCCCGTCTTCGTTCTGGCGTAACTACAGTAGCAGAAGCAAATCGCTTACCCTGTGATTTGGCAATTTTGATGTGTGATCCAGAGTGGAAAATCAAAACATCTCCTGAAATTCTGATTTTTATTCATCGTCCCCATGAAGATTTTTCTGACTTTTTGGGACGTTGGCGACAAACACAGGTTTGGCTAGACAAGGACTATGAGTGGGTTATGCCTAAGCGCTACACACATATACTTAGTGAGGGGACGAATATTATATATCCTCTATTTGTGGTTTTTTCAGAAACACCAGAACGTATCAAACGGGGTCTTACAGGAGCTGACTTGCCATTTATAATTCAAACACCGGAATCTCTAGTAGAGGAGAACACAATGGAAATTTTCTCTTCAGAAAGTCCATAAATATCATTAGACAAGATTGCATCTCTTTGATTCCATCTGTGTCCACCCCCTCTTGAGGGGGGAAGACAGAGGAAAAACTTTTATTTATTATCCATCTGTGGTTAATTATTCTTTTTTTTTGGAATGAATGCAGGAAGTCTATTGTTTGTGTTGGGCGATCGCCCAAGGGGCACTGCGCTTTGCGCAATCGCCCAGATCGCCCAACAATTAGACATCTTTAACTTGACTTTATAACTTGTTTAGGGCTGCTTTTCTCAGCACCATCGAAGCCCGCCATCTCAAAATTAGTGTCGTCCCGGCTGTAAATAATATACCCAGTAACAGGCTTTTCAGGCTGAGACTTTTGCCGCTATCATTTACCAAAATACTTTCTAGTATCAGAGAAGGTAATAATATTCCGCTAGCAAGCAATAATTTATTAAAAGTTAACTTTCTTTTGGCAAGAGTCGTTAAAAGCGCTAAGCAAAGCCCTAGAGGGATAAAAGTCAGTCCATAGTAAAAAATTTTCTGGTCTTTCGGAACCAATTCCAGCAGATTCAAAGAATAGGCATTTTGTGATTTATCCACGTAAACTTGGATAGTCGCCCCAGAATAAGTGATGACTATCTGATGGGGGCGAGTATCTGCAAAAATACCAGGGATACTTAATTTTGTGTCTGCTCCGTTTGCTCCAGTGATCGGTGTTCGTATTCGTAAGTCTAGGTCGCTTCCCTGCTGTCCCAATGTAAAATTGCGATGAAGAGAATCACCTGAAAGTGAGACTATGCGTGCAGGTCCAGTCTGATCTGTATCAGCAGTAGTAACGGTAGTGATGATTGTAAATTGAGAAGTTTCACGTATCCTTTCACTCAAGAAAGTGGCAGGTTCTTTTGTTTTTAACCAATGGTTAGGACTCAAAGCAACACCTTTTTCATCTTTCTCCGGTGGTTGTCCTTGCGACAATAGTTCAGGAAGTTGACCAGTACGATCCTGATAACTTCCTTTACCAGTTAAGTCATAGGAAGCTACCAAAGACTTTCCGATAATCTTCGAGTCATTTTGGTTATTCAATACTTGTGAAACTTCATTTTTAGAAATTGCTCTGTCAGCAATAGAAACTTCTGAAACATATCCCTGCCAAGATCTACCACCAGTTTGCTCATTACCTATCAAAAGTGGATAGTTCAAAGACCAATTGCTCAAATTAGTTGTATGTTGCCAGGCAATTGAAATCAAAAATGAGATGAGTATGTATCCAACAAAAAATAAAGTTAGTTTTTTGATCGAGTTGCTAGATCTACTATTTTCTCTATGTATTAAAGTATAGATAAAACTTTGTGAGTTCCAGAAATAAAAGCAGATTAAACCTACCAATCCACCTATCGTATTGTTAAAAATATCGGCAGGAGTAGGTGTTCTTGAAGGTAGAAAAACTTGCAATGCTTCAACTGTGAATGATAAGCCTGCACTCACAAGTAGAACTGCTAAGCATTGAATCCCCGGTTTCACCCTTATTCTCTCTAAGAGACTGGCAAAACCGAAACCTAAAGGAGCAAACAACAAAACATTGTTTACCTGGTCTTTAAAAAAACTCGAGTTGTCAAAACTGGCAACAAGTTCTGGTAGTGAAAAAGTATCTGGAAAGGAGAAATTAAAGGGAAACAGTGTAGCTACTAGCACCACTAAGATGCTAAGAATGACTAGGATAAAATCTCCGGGAAGTACTGATTTATCTAGGTTAGATAATTGGCTAAAAATTTTGCGTCTCTTCATAATGACCCATGTTTTTTGTCTTTTTATTAATTGAGAAGTGAACCATTAGCTACTGCTAGACGGTTAAACAAGAGGAATTAACAAAAAGTAAATGAGCGGTTTTCTTAATGTTATTTATTCGTTAATCGTAATGGGGAAAGAATTTTAAATCTTTCATAAAGACGCCGTAAAGATAAGTTTCCAGAAAATACATTTTATAAATACATTGCGCGATCAAGTTTTTCCGGATTTCAAACTATGCCGCACCAACCACCGATGCAGAACAGCCATAAGAATTACCAATGGCACCATTAAGGCTGGAATAGTCTCCAAACCAGCACGAGCTGCTACCCAACCAGCAGCAGTTGGTACAGTGGCTGCACCTAAACTGGCAACGCTCGTTACAAACCCGATTGTTGCTGGTACCAGCTGGGTAGGTACGCGCTGTGGCACTAACCAGATTGTTGCTGGAAAGATGGTTCCCAAGGCAAAACCAATGCAAGGCAAGCTCAACAATTGATTTGGTAATAACCACCACATCATTAAACCACCTGTTAGCAATGCCAGGGAAATATCAACTGTGCGAACTGTACCGAATCGCTGCATGAATCGCCCAAGGCTGAAGCGTCCAATTACCAACCCCAACCAGTAAGCACTGATGCTGTAACCTGCAACTACTTCCGGTGTGCCACGACCAATGTGTTGAACTGTGTAAGCCCAGTTACTCAAAGACGCTTCCGCACCTACGTCAACTAGTAGTAAAAGCCCTGTCATCAGGACTACTGGTGCCCTCAGGGCTAAACGCAGGTTTGCCCAAGCATTCGTATCGGATGCTGTAAGTCGCACGGTCATGGGAACGTAGTGATGCACAATAGTCCAAAAAACTCCTGCAACTAGCAGTCCTACAACACTAGCAAACACCAGGTAGATGAGTCGCCAGCCAAGCCCTAGCAAAAGAAGCGTGGTGGCTACAGCAGGTCCGAGTAATGCACCAATCCCATAGAAGGCATGCAACACACCAATCAGATTAGCATTGCGTTGGTCATTAACGATGTAAGCGTTAATACCAGCATCAATCAATCCGATTCCAAGACCCAGCAGTGTTCCAGTGGCAACCATGACAAACCAGTAAGCGGTAACCGCGTAGATGATCAGCGCACTCGTAAGCGTGACCGAGGCGAACAAAAGCATCCAGGCAAGTCCCAGTCGGCTGCTGATTAGGCTACTGGTTAATGCAGCAACGACATAACCCAGGATTTGGCTAATAAACAAGAATGTAACGGTTGCAGGAGTGAGGTGATAGGTGGACAGGATTGAGGGCAGCAGCACTCCCAGACCTCCCTCGGCAATGCCAATGCCGATAAAGGCATAGAATGCGATCGCCACTCCAATCCAAGCTGGATGGTTTGATTGTGGCGATTTTACTCTATTATTCAATTGATTTGGCTTGATGGTCCAGATTCTGGTTCTACGCCGAAGCAAACGCTTTACCAATCGAAAAAACATGATTTTGGGGTTAATGTTATGGTTGCTTAAATTTTTGCCGCTTTACGTGCCGCAGAACATCTTGGTTTGTCTGTTCCAAAAGATTTATTGATTGTTGGTTTCGATGATATTCCATTGGCATCTCAGATGTGACTATCTCTGACGACAATCCAGCAACCACTTATTGAAAAAGGGGCGATCGCCGCTGAACTGCTTCTTGCTATTTCAATCGCTGATAGGGATTTACACAAAACTGCTACTGCCACCACAGATAAAATACCGCATTTCGTGATGAGCGGTGTGTTCGACTTAAATGAAAATCGGCATAAGGTTCTTCAGACGAAATTAGTTGTGCGAGAATCGTCAGGACCTGCTCCAATACAGTTGAGATAAACCTGAGATAAACCATAAAAAATCTTACTTGCGACTGTTGCAATAACTTTCTGCAACCGCAAACTATTAGTACTTATTAGTACATAATAGATAAGTTTTATCTTGTGTTGTCACCGTGGCAAATTCCACTCCCGTTGGAAGAGTACACAGCGACCCGAGTTGTTGTCTACTTTTTCTTCGACGGCAGATGGATTCCAATCAAATTTTGTACCTTGAACAAGGCAATAAAGCTTTGTTATGAGGCATTGCTCTCAAATCGGGAAATTTTTTTATTTCCTGTTGACATGGACCCCAACGACTTTGATACACCACATTCCAAGTAAATGAAGTACAATACTCTTGCCTAAAAGCCAGACACAGAGCAAATTTTACTTTTGAATTGTGAGAGGTCATTTATAAAGTAAATATTTAACTAGGATGTGTTACGGCTATGTAATGATTTGAAAGTCTGAGAGAGTAAGAACTTGCCGCAGGGCATCACAAAAGTTGGTGCCGTACTCTGGCTTTAACGCACCCTACAACTTAAGGTTTACTTTTCAATTCTGACGACTGATACCAATTCTCCATGAAGATGCACTTAATATTAAAAAATGAACCGCCAAGTACGCCAAGGAAGAGAGAGGTAATTATTTAGTGCAAGTTTACAGAGAATTGGTATGAGTCCTGAACTGTATTGGAACCTGCTTCAGCCATAGTCTGAGGGATCGATAGACCTATGATTGAATATTCATTGAATATTTTGAAAGTTATTCTTCTATCTGAAAAAGAGATGCCTGTGGGGCTTTCATGACAGCATCATAGCGCTCTATTCCCTTTTTGCCGTTGTTCCAATCATCCAGCAGCACTTTGGCAGAATTGGGTATTGTGTAGCGAAGTGATTCTCCTGTTTTTTTGTGCTTAATAACGACAACTCCAAACAAACCCGCATTGGTTTTACTTGGCAAAACACGCAGCGAATTTTGCCCAGGTGTGGCGACTGTCGCAATCATAATGCCATCGACGACGCAAGGACACGGCGAATTTGCTCCATCTTGATAAGTCACGTCTAAATCGCGTGGTTGTGCTTTCAGCCTTTCCTTAGCATCTAATCCAATCCTAATGCCTAAGGCAATATAAGTTCCAAATCCGCCATGAACTCGTTGCCCTAATTTCACCCACTCTTCTGGTGTTTCTGCCCTCACTTTAATAGGAGAAAATGCTAGGCAGAAACAGGCTAATAAGCTGACGAATAAAGTTGGCTTATTTAGGGCTTGCACACAAATCATCCAAAATTCAAAATTGGGTGTTAAGCTAAATTCTTTATTTCAATTTAGATGTTAGCTAAATTCTTTTTCTTGCGTAATGCCAGCAACCCAACTACACCAAGACCAAGTAATGCCGATGGTTCAAAAACAGAGATTTTTTGGGCTGTAAAGCTACTTTCGTAAGAAATTCTCAAATTTCCATCTGACAAAAAGCCGTAGCTGGCTTCAATTTGTTGCAACCCTCCAGAACCAATGGGAACGGAAAAGATGCCGTTATTATCTTTAGAGACTTCTTGACCCAAGTATTCTACTGTCACATCTGAAAGTGGTTGTCCTTGATAGTATACTTGAACTTCCAGATTGTCTCCTTCCTGAACTGCAAAAGGATTTTCCAAAGGTATAATTTCCAGTGGTTGGTTGAAGGGTTGCGCTAGAGTGTCAGACCAATCATAAAGAGCTTTGGTGTACTTCAGATTATGACTCACATTTTGGTATTGACTAATTTCTGCTTCTGAAATATTGCGAGATTCATTGTCGGATATTCTCGCATAATAGCCATTATCAAAAAATGCAGTTAACGCCGCAATGTTGCTATCAGGAGTCAGAGAAAGTCCATCTTGTTTCTGATTGATAGTAAATGGCACTATCTGTTTTGTTGCATCATATGCTGTGGCTTCCTTAAGTTTTGCCGGAGAATAGGGCTGCGGTCCTTCTTCTGGATGACCATACAATAGATTGTATTCTCCGTCTTGATAGTCAAACCAGACGACGTGTGCTGAAGCTGGTTGCAACATCAATGGTAGAATTGCAACCCCCAATAGCAATTTTTTCAAATTGCGGATAAGCATCTCAATTTCCTTAATTGAGTTATTACATCATTATTAAACGCAGGTTTTTTGATACCGAACAATCCCCCCGTAAGGGATATAATTGTTAATAAAAATTTCCATTTTTTCCTAATGCTTAATTTTTGATTTTTTCATCCTAATAATCATAAAAAATATGATATTGTACAAGATTTATCTATTACAACCGGACGTTAGAATTTGTGGCTCTAACGTGTGAAAGGCAATAAATAAGCTGGGTTTTGTTCCTCAACCCAGCCTACAAAAGATAAATAATTGAATACTCAAGGGGGTAGCTAATAGCTACTTGACAAACTGGGGCATGATTTCAGCAGCGGTGAATAAACCGTAAATACCGCGTTGGTGCAATGCAATACCAGCTTTGAGATAGCCAAAGGCAGGACCACAGACGTTGGCTGCCATGCTGGTTTCATCACCTAATGTGAAGGTATGAGTAGAAATTTTACCTTCAAAGGTACGACCAGTAACTTTAACGTTGGTGCTGATGGGCTTTTTAGGATTGCGGGTATCGACTATGCCACCAACAGTAACGCGATCGCGTCCCACAATTCCCGCCAACTCTAGCATCACATCATCGGCGTGTTCCATGTTCTCTAACTTCAGCACACCATTGGTTTTATCCAGAAGTGCTTCTACTTCCTCATCCGTCATTGCCCTAGCAGTTTCCACGCTAAACCCTGGCATATGAGCAATATCTTCGCGGATGGTAGCGCGGTAAGCTTCCCAATTGGCAATTCCCACTCCAAAAGTAATTTCCACTCGATGAATTTCGGCGTAGCTTTGGGCGGCTAAAGCTGCTGCTGCTGTTAACAGTCCTGGAGTTGCCCCACATCCTGTCATGTAGGTAATTCCTGCTGCTTGTAGTTCTTCTTTCATCGCCAGCAGTTGTTCTACGGCGCTGGTACGCTTAATTGCATCCACCAAAACCCCGCGCCATCCAGATTTGATAAACTGCTGAGCTACAGAAGCAATAAAATTATTAGGTAAGTTGGGTAAAGCCAGAAAATATCCATCTACAGGATGAGATTTTTCGATTAAATCCTCAATACTGCGATGAGTTAAAGTCCCCAAGGGTTCTAAATAACCCACTGAACCTTGAGATTGGTAAGTTGTAATACATTCTTGAGCATTTAAACCATCAGCGGCGTAGATATAGCCTTGCTTGTCTGCCGCTGCCACTAAAATCATTTCACGTTTTGGGGCGAGTACTTTGGCAGCAGCTTGCCCCAGTCCACCAAAGCCTAGTACTCCTACGCGCATCGCTTTGGGGCTAGAAACTGTAACTTTCTTGCTAGACATATCTGTACATTTGTGATCATTTTGTAGAGGTTTACGCATAGTCGTAACCATCCTTCCGATGAACAGGTGTTAAGTACTCCAATTTGATTGACCTTCGTTTTTTGTCGATAACAAACTCTCCGTAACCATGCGACATTGGGCAGACCCGCGCTGTAAAAGTCCCAGCATATTTACCTTTGGGAACCGAGGCACGAACGATGTCGCCAGTACAAAATCCTAAAATTGGACGAAGTGGACGATGTTTTTGTGGATAACCAAACTTGTCTGTCTGACATCGTTGTCTACCACCAAAACCAGTTGCCTTAACTCGTAGAATCTTTGTAGTAATCAATTTGACGATTTCAAAAGAGCCGACACAAGCCGCATCAATCCAGTGTGCTTTTGGCAAACCAAACCGAATTCGATTGAACTTAGTTTGACCACCAGTACCAGTCTTTATAGGCAAACCAAAAGACTTAAACGCATTGAACAACGCCCACCTCGTAGAATTGACCGATGCGGCATCTTTTAACGGCGATGAAGCTTGTCGCAATACTCGGTTTAGGACATCTGGCTTACCTTTGAGAAAATCTTTGATATTTTTGTTTCCTTTGCGCTGATTACACTTGTGGCAAGCTAAGCAAAGATTGGATATGCGGTCTGAACCACCTTTTGATTTTGGTTGGATGTGTTCAATTTCGAGCGGAACGTCCTTGACTGGGCAGTAAGCACATTGACGATTCCATTTCTCTAACAAATACTCACGGCACTCATAACCATGGAAAGTGCCTTGCTGGTATTGGGTTCCAGAAATTTCTGGATTTTGAATAGCTTGCGTGTCGAATTTTACCAATTCCTGAACAATTGAGTCAATGGGAGTAAACTTTTGAAGTCGTTTTACCCAGGTTTCAGTTGTTAAGACACGGTGTCTCAAAGATGGTGCTAACCAACCGTTGGGACGTTTACGATTGAAGAATCTAGCTTCGCGATAACGAGTGTTTCGGTTTCTCCGTCCTCTACGCACCGCTCTACGATGTTCCAAACTATCCTTAATTTGTTGACCGCGATGCTGTAACTCCATCCCCCAGATGACATCTCCACGGTTTGTAACCAGTGCAATGCCAGTAAACTTTGAGCCTGGGTCGATTTTGAGCGTAAGCGGATACACATTTGGATTTTCGATAGCCCGCTTCAAAATTAAAGTGAATGGATAGCGCCGAAATACTGCTGCTTTCCCAGAATTCAGTAGCTTCCTAGCTTGTGTCGGATGCACTGGATTGAGTGGTGTTTTGTTTTGGTCGATTAGAAAAACATAATTCGACATATTCTGTCATCCTTATTTCTAAGTAAGGTTTACCTCGACAATGATTTAAGAGCTTACTAGGAAGACGGCACTACAGCTATAAACCTGTTTACTGATTGCTTAACCGTCTTCGACAGTGAGAAGTTGTCAGGAGAAGCGCTAGCCATGCAGTGAGGCAGCGCTCTTGGTAGGGTTTCCCTCGTGCCGGCTCTGCCGAAAGGGTTTCCCACGCCTAGGTGACTGGCGTTGGTTTCCCTCCGTAACAAACTTCGGTGGCTACAAACTGGCGTTCATTTGTAGGTGTCATGACTCAAAAATCGTAGACTTCTAGAGTCTTAGTCTGCACGCTCTGACTTTGTACAGCTTTGTCTATAGTTGACTAGTTCTGTATAGGTTTTTCGGAGCGGAGATGAGTAGAACCTGTCACTTGCTCTGCATCCATGGTCAACTTTGTAGAGTTAAATAACAGCTTACCCTACCGTTTAGGAGTCAGTAATGCTCAGTTGTGAGTTCAGATTTGTTTTTAGTCAACACCAGTCTCATGGCGATCGCCACCGACAAGATTGATCCGGCTTGTTAAACTAAATTTACGTAGCTATACAGCTTTAATTCCAAATCCATCATTCAAAACTAATTTTTAACTTTAATTTTGAATTTTCAATTTCAGTAGCGGGCTAGCTTTTCCCCATACTCACAACTCTATGTCGCTCCCCACCACTGCTGGTAGACTCATAAAAATTAAGAGTTTGACACTCTGCCGAGGCAAACTTTGTTTGACAACTCATAAGCTTTGGTTCCTGCGGGCAAGTAAGGTGCAGATATGAAACAGCTTATTTTTGATGATAATAACAAATTTTTTGACAAATTTTACCATTTCTGCGGCTCTTACTACTGCTTACACAGGTTTTTAGCCGTTATGTCCCTGAAATTATCAGTCGAACTTTTAGCTTGACTAAATTGATAAGGTTAAGAGAAACTAACAAATATGAGAAGTAGTACCCTATACAAATAATAATTTTTGTTAACTTTATGAGATATATATTTTGAGAGATGGAACATTAGTTAACAAATGGCAAATTTGTAGCTAAGAGAAAACGCTGTCTCACATGGCTACTTTTGTAGCAAGTCGCTACAGCAATACTGTCCAAGCCTAGGATTTTGGTTAGCAAAAAGCATGGAGACTTTAGAGTTCGTAATTTATCCAGACGGTCGGGTACAAGAAAAAGTCACTGGCATTGTGGGTGCATCCTGCGCTGAAGTTACAGCAGCGATAGAGGCACAGCTAGGACTAGTACTAACTCAGGAGTCAACTTCAGAATACTTTGCGACCAAGGTGCAGCAATCTGGTGTGGTAAATACGCAAACCAGCTACAGCGATTGGTAAGTTTTCAAACTAGTTTAGTTACATTGATTTACAACTATCATGTCACACTTTAGCCAAATCAAGACCCAAATCCGTAACATTGATTCCTTAAAAGATGCACTGACAGAATTGGGTATAGACTGGAAGCAAGGTCCACGCGAAGTCCGTGGTTATCGCGGTCAAACCCATAATGCCGAAGTTACCATTGAGCAGGAAAATGGTTATGATATCGGCTTTAGATGGACTGGCAAAGAATACGAACTGGTTGCTGACTTACAGTACTGGCAACAAGACGTATCGGTAGAAGGTTTCTTGCGCCGCGTCACACAACGTTATGCATACCAAACAGTAGTCAAAGAAACTGCTCGTGCTGGATTTCAAGTTGCTGAACAACAAAAAAATGAAGATGGTTCCATCCGTTTAGTCGTACAGCGCTGGAGTGCGTAATGTCTGATTTTTTGCCGTCGCCGGAACAAGAGGAAGACAATCGCTCAGGTTTTGAACCAGAATTGGGCGGTTTTTTACGAGACGCGCCAGAACGTTCTGGTTTTGAGCCGGAATTGGGTGGTGTTTTGCGGCAAAAGGGTGTTTATGTGGACGAAGTTACCTGTATCGGCTGCTTGCACTGTGCCCATGTTGCCCGTAACACATTTTATATTGAACCAGATTACGGGCGATCGCGTGTGATTCGTCAAGACGGCGACCCAGAAGAGGTTATTCAAGAAGCAATTGACACTTGTCCTGTTGATTGCATCCACTGGGTTGATTACACCAAATTGAAAAACTTAGAAGAAGAACGCAAATATCAGGTCATTCCCTTAATTGGATATCCAGTGGAAGGGGCAGTTGTTGCTGCCCAACGGCGACGCAAAAGGCAAAAACTAACCCGTAAAAAATCTCGTTATTAAAGTTAGTTTCACCTCATGTAGGAGGACTGGTCAAACCAGTCCTCCTATTTTTAATAGACTTCTTGCATTAATTGCAAAAAAAAGAATAATTAACCACAGATGGACACAGATGGACACAGATGGAACTCACATTCCGCAATCTTGTCTAATGATTAAACAAAGGCACTGTCTGTTGGCATGAGTGGTATAAACCAGTTTGCTGACCTATTCTTTCTCAGGGAAAGTCTGCACCTTGCCATCGGGACTAAAAACAGCTCGAATTTTTACAGATTGTCCATTTTTATTAGGAGAAACAAAAGGTTCACCAATCAGAGGCATCCCTGTGCGGTCAACGTAATCTCTGGCAGCTTTTCCTAAAGGTAAAATTTGCTCAATTGAGCCGTCAACAGCCACGACTAAACTGTACTCAATGCTTTGGCTCAATCCAGAAGGCGGTTGCCAACCTTTTTTCAATTTTTCTCTAGCTTGTGCCACTTGAGCCGTATCAAACAACGTGTCACTACTGGTTCTGGTCGTAGTGCCACTACTAGTCGTAGCCACTTCTGTAGGGAGATTACCTCTATTTGCACGGGCTTCCCGCAGCCTGGTGATTAATCTATCAGTAGCACTTGGTTCAGAGGTGCCTGGTTGCGAGAAAGATGGTTCACGGCTAGCACCACTGGAATTGGGTAAGGTGGCTAGTGGTGGGGGGGCGCTTGAGGTATCGGGAGATATGTTACCTGTGCTGGGCAAATTGCTTGGTATTGAATTCTGTTGCTCTGATGCAGAAGAAGTGCCACTCTTTGGAATTGATGTTAATGCCGTACTGTTTTGCCTTGGTTGGGATTGAATAGCAATTTTTGGCTTTGGTTCTGTGTTGAGTGGAGAGGTTGAGAGGGTTGGAGCTTTTGGTGTTCCAGGTATATTCAGCGTAGTTCCTAAAGATGGTAAAGGTGCTGTGGGGACATTACCTAGGCTAGGAGATGTTTGGGACGCAGAGGGGAGTGTAAATTTTCCAGATGTTTGAGGTGTTGCAGGCACACTAGGCAATGTTTGAGCGATCGCTGGTGGAGAAGCAGTAGAATTAGGCACTTGTAAGGGAGAACCAAGGGGTGGCAGCGACTGCGAAGGCAAAGTATCAGGGGGAGCGAATGTAGGTAGTGTTGATGAGGGTTGGTTCTGTGGTGAGGATTCTAGAGCAATCTTCTCTTGTGCCGTTGGTTTTTTGGCTGTCTGCTTTTGTCTGTTTTGGTTAGCATACTGCCAAGTCAGTGGTGCTAAACCCACAGCTACCACCAAAACTGCTGCAACCGGTGCCCAAGTCGGTATCCGACTCCTCGTTGTACGAGGAGTGAGATTTGGTAGCGCCATCACATCAGCAGAATACTCATCTAGAGCAGTTGCTAAGTCGAATAATTGCAGCAGACTCAGTTCAATGACAGGACCAGATGCTGGGTTTGCCAGAGAACCAAGAAAAAGGTTGTGAGTTAAGTGAGTGCTAGGTTTTATGTGTATATCTGCAACTGGTCTCTGGGTAAAGGAGTTTATCGCTTGAGTTTCTAGTAAAGAGGAGTTGTTAAAATTTCTTTCTTCAGCTTCATTAGATGTGAAGCTTGCGTCATGTGTTCTGGAGAAATTTGCCCAAAAGCTTTCAGGAGACATTTGCAGGAACTCTTGGACGTAGTTTGTCACCACTGCACACAAAGCCTCTAGCTGGTCGCTGTCGCCTTTAATTGCGATTCTCTTTTCCTCTGGCAATCGCGGATCGTCAAAGCGAAGCTCAAACTCTAGCTGCTTGAGGACAGATTTACCCATCCACTGAGACAAAGCTGAACTCTGCGCCAAGACTTCTAGCGTGCAAGTGGGCGGTGTATACCGACGGATCACAGAATTTGATACAGGCATGGCAGGAACTGCGAGCGGGATATTTTTAATTTTTGATTTTTGATTTTTGGTTTTTGATTGGGAAATCTAAAATCTCACAAATCTCAAATCTAGAATTTGATGGAACGGTCAATCAGTGCTAGCCACAGACGGCGGTGCCCACCAGGTCCACTGTAAAAAAGTAAATCTATAAGCATTTTCAGTGCTAGGTGGGTGAGTTCATCAGTGGAAATTGTCGCGTCTTCCTCCATCCGCTCTTGGTAAGTGTTGCAGAAAGCATCAATATAATCTCCAAGTAAAGCAGCCTGATGAGGTTCGCGGTTGTCTTCCGCCATTTGTTCCAATAGACCAACAGCACGGCGAATCAATTCTTGGTGCTGTTTGGCAAGATAGCAAGTAATGAGAACAAGCGCCCTAGCTTCCTCCACATCTAGTTTTTTTCGTCCTCCTTGACCTTTACGCAGCGGATTAGACTGGCGCAGTCGCCATAACGCTACGCGGTCCGGCACTCTCGACTCTAAATTGAGATTGACTGCCGCTTGTAGCATTGCCTCGGAGCCAATGCCAGTTAAAGTTTCTAACGCCAACAGCACCAAGTCCAACTGGGTTTTGATATTGTCCCATTGAACTGAATTTGGGGCTGGGAGGTTAATTAAATCCTCCCACTGAGAAGTTGGAGCGGGTGAATTCGCGGCAGAGTGCATAACTTTTAGCATAGGTGATCAGGCTGGTAGGGACTGTTGCTGTTACCCATTTTGAAACCAGACTCTCAAGGGTGAAGATTGGTTTCCAATCACTATTAGCCGAAGCCAGGAGCTACAGCTTCTATCATTTTGGTGAACAGCAGAGGTATTTGTCTTAACTCTATGACGAAAAGCTATTTTGAAAAAAGTATAAGCTTTATTAATTGTGCTTTGTCTGCCGAACACATATGGCTGATTTTTATTTTTTATTAAAAATACACATCGGGATACAGATTTTTACTAGTAGCCGATCGCTATTTATAGTAGCGCAATTGTTTACTAGTCATTAAGCTAACATACGTATAATTTGCTTATTTTTTTGTTAAGAGATTTATTTGTCATTAGTCATCTGTAATTAGAAATGACTAATGACAAAGCACGCCTCTCACCAGTCATGATGCAATTTTCATGCGTCACAGCTTATTTCACTTATACTCATTGCCACAAGAAAAACCCGGATTCTTAGTTGGAGAATCAGAGTTTTTCAATACTATTCAACATAAGCAACCGTCACACCAGTACCGCCATCGGCTTGTTCGGCTGCTTCATAACGGCTGACTCTCGGGTGGTGCTGCAAGAAGGCGTGAACTCCTTGCCGCAGCTTACCCGTGCCATGTCCGTGAATAATCCATATTGGTCCTGTTGCTTCTGAAATTGCCTTGTCCAAAGTTATTTCGGCATCAGACACCCTACGCCCACGCAAATCTACCGTATTTTTAGATGTGCGAATTGCAGGAGTTTCTGTCAAGGTTGTGATTTTTGACTCTCCTCTGCTCCTAGCCTCCTCTGCTCCTCTATTCTTGGGTTCCTTAACGACTGGTTCAGCTTTTTGACCATCTAAAGATTCTACGTCTTGTACCTTCACCGTCATTTTCATAATCCCAAAGCGGACTGTTAACTCACCATCTGAATCAGGAGCAGTTAAGACTTCCGCTGTTTGCCCTAGCTTGGGTATACGGATGCGATCGCCCACTTTGGGAACAAATCCCACTTTCGGTTTTGGTGGCTTTACTGGTATAAATTTCTCAGCTACTTTATTCAAAGCATTTGTTGCTTGTTGGGCATCTTGTGCTGTTGGCTGACCTTGCTGCAAGCGGCGAATCACTTGAGCTATCTCACCTTTTGCTTGGGTAATTGCCTGCTGCACTGCCACCTCTTGCGAGGCACGCAAAGCACGTTCTCTTTCCTCTAATCCTGTGGCTTTTGCGGATACTTCTTTGTATAAACGCTCAGCTTGCTGCAACAAATCTTGTGCTTGTGCTGCTTTGGTTTCTTGACTGCGGCGTTGTGCTTCCAACCCAGCAATCACCTGATTAACTTCGTCTGTCGCTCCTCCCAGTTGCGTTTTCGCCTGTTCCACAACTTCTGGTTTCAAACCCAAGCGACGGGCAATTGTCAGAGCGTTGGAACGTCCAGGAATTCCCCATAGTAGACGGTAAGTGGGTGAAAGGGTACTTTCATCAAATTCTACAGAGGCATTTTCAAACCGCTCATCTTCATATTTCAGTGCTTTTAGTTCACCAAAGTGAGTGGTCGCAATTGTCAACAGAGCATGGTTTGCTAAATATTGTAGTAGCGATATTGCCAAAGCACTTCCTTCAGCAGGATCTGTTCCTGCGCCCACTTCGTCGAGCAGGATTAAAGACGAGGGGAGGGATGAAGAGGATGAGGAGGATATGACTCCTGTTAGTTCCTCATCTGCCTCATCTGCCTCATCTGCCTCATCTGCCTCATCTGCCTCATCTGCCTCATCTCCTACTTCGTCTATCGCTGCCAAAATCCGACTAATGCGCCGAATGTGACCAGAAAAGGTGGATAAGTTTTGCTGTAGCGACTGTTCATCGCCTATATCTGCCAGCACCTTGTCAAACCAAGGCAATTCTACAGGTTCACGAGCAGGCACAAATAAGCCTACTTTCGCCATCAATACTGCCAAACCCAGAGTTTTCAAAGTTACAGTTTTACCACCAGTGTTTGGACCGGTAATCGTAACTACCCGAATGTGCGGCGCGATGAGCAAATCAACGGGAACCACTGCAGATCCTTGTTCATGGTGATGCTGCCACTCCAAAAGCGGATGACGCAACTGCCGTAACGTAATGCTTTCGTTTTGCTCGCGGTGAATAAAGCGTGGGGGATTTGCTTTAAGCCAGAAACTATAACGTGCTTTTGCCAATGCCAAATCCAAGGTTGTGACAATTGCTAACAACCTTTCCAAATCCGGTTTGACAGCACCCACTTGCTGAGTTAAAGTACGGCGAATCGCTTCTTCTTCTGCTTGCTCTCTTTTTACCAACTGCCGCAATTGGTTTCCCAAAGGAACTATGGAATTCGGTTCCACGTACAACGTTGCGCCGCTGGTGGAAGTATCATGGACAATGCCCGGTATAGCGTCTTTTTGGGGCGCTTTCACGGGAATTACAAAGCGATCGCTTCTTTGTGTAATTATTTGTTCTTGAACTGCATTCGCTTTTACCTGTAAAATATTTTGCAGTTTTTGGGTGATTTGACTGCGTACTTGCCGAACAGAAGTGCGAATTTCACCGAGTTTTTGGCTGGCGCGATCGCTCACCTGCCCTCTTTCATCTATACATCTGTGAATTTCTTGCTCTAATTCTGGATAAGTCCGTAAATCGGCAACCAAATCATTCAATATCGTCAAATCTGGGTGGTTGTCGATCACACGGCGTAGGTTTCTTGTGCCAGCGAGAGTGGTGGCGATCGCCAACAGTTCATCTCCTGTCAAAATCCCTTGCAGTTCTGCGCGTTCTAAAGAATCACCAATATCTTGAATTCCGTCAAACGACAGCCCTGGACCTAGGCGGTTTTCCAGTTCATAGACTTCCTTTGTTTGCGCTAACAACTGCTCAGTTTCGGGTGGCAACGCAGGAATTTTTAGATGGCGTGCAGCAATAGTCCCCAGCTTGGTTGCCGCAAAGGTGGACAAATGCTGGCAGAGGCGAGACCATTCAAGTAGTTCTAAAGTTTCAGATTGGATCAAGGCTTAAAAAATATCTAACCTGAATGAAATATGAAATTATGGTAACAACACTATCGCCTAAGCTCCTCACCCGCTAAGGTGAAATTTCCCGTAATCATTAAATAATTTCTTTGTCTTGCTACTACAAGGAGTCAGAACTCAGAACTCAGGAATCAGAATTGAGCGCGTATGTATTTTGTACGAGTGGTCAACCAGTACTGCCGGAGGTGACGACAACCTGCTGCAGGAGGGTTTCCTAACCTAGGGAACTGGCGTTCACCGTTCGCGACTGCGTGCGCTTTGCGCTCAGGTGTGCCGAAGGCATACCCGAAGGGGTTTCCCTAATTGCCCAAGCTGAGTTCTGCGTTCTGACCTATGTGTTCTTCTTTTTGACACAGTGTAGGTGGTTGAATTCAAAAAACCTCTGCAAATACCGTCATAATTTTGATACCCTAGCTAGAACAGATTGGGGTACAAAAGCGTGGACATTCAAATTGGGCGGGGAAAAACAGCTCGCAGGGCATACGGAATAGATGAAATTGCGCTCGTTCCTGGAAACAGAACACTCGATCCAAGTTTGGCAGATACCAGATGGCGTATTGGCAATATTGAGCGCGAAATTCCGATTATCGCCAGTGCGATGGATGGCGTAGTTGATGTCCGCATGGCTGTGCTTCTGTCGCAGCTAGGAGCATTGGGCGTTCTGAACTTAGAAGGAATTCAAACTCGCTACGCCAACCCAGAGCCTATTTTAGACCGCATTGCCTCTGTGGGGAAAGAAGAATTTGTTCCCTTGATGCAAGAACTTTATGCTGAACCGATTAAACCGGAATTAATTGAACAACGGATTGGGGAAATAAAACAACAAGGCGGCATTGCAGCAGTGAGTGCAACTCCGGTAGGAGCAAGCAAATTTGGTTCAGTCGTGGCAAAAGCTGGTGCAGATTTATTTTTTGTGCAAGCAACTGTAGTTTCCACAGCACATCTGTCACCAGAGTCTGTGGTGCCACTTGACTTGGCTCAATTTTGCGAAGAAATGCCCATACCTGTGATTTTAGGAAACTGCGTCACTTATGAAGTTACTCTGAATTTGATCAAAGCCGGGGCAGCAGCAGTACTCGTAGGAATTGGTCCTGGTGCAGCGTGTACCTCTCGTGGTGTGCTGGGTGTCGGTTTACCACAAGCAACTGCGATCGCCGACTGTGCTGCCGCACGCGATGATTACTATCAGGAAACTGGCAAATATGTGCCAGTCATTGCTGATGGCGGTTTAATCACTGGCGGTGACATTTGCAAGTGCATTGCCTGCGGTGCGGATGGTGTGATGATTGGCTCTCCTTTTGCCAGAGCCGCCGAAGCTCCAGGAAGAGGATACCATTGGGGAATGGCGACTCCTAGCCCCGTCTTGCCTCGTGGGACGCGCATTCGTGTCGCCACCACTGGCACCCTAGAGCAAATCCTCACAGGACCAGCACAACTCGATGATGGGACTCATAATCTTTTAGGAGCATTAAAGACGAGCATGGGAACTCTAGGAGCTAAAAACATCAAAGAAATGCAGCAAGTGGAAGTTGTGATTGCTCCTTCTTTGTTAACCGAAGGTAAAGTCTACCAAAAAGCACAACAATTAGGTATGGGTAAATAAAGCGACTCAGTACTCTTTAGGAGTGAGTGGTTAGTAGTACTGTATGACAATCAACGACCAACAAATATAGAGACGCTTTCATGAAAGCGCCTCTTTACCAGCACTTCTCCATCCCCGAGACTCAATGCTGCACATCAAATTATAAGGATGCTCCCGCTCAAAACCTTGTGGCTTGAGCCACGGGATGAAAGCGCCAGGAAAGTGCCTTTAGGCTTGGGTTAAATATACTAAGATATTTACATCAGTACAAGATTTAAAAACCTACCCCCGGACTGGGGGAAAGTCTACGCCCGAAACAGCTTTGAGGAGATATCACTACGCCCTTGTGGTGAGACAGCGCTACGGCTGGAGGGTCTCCCGACAGCAGGCGACTGCTCTCCCGTTGGGCAAACGTGGTGAGCCTGGGAACCTGAGAAATCAGGATATTAAGACAGCGATGTCTTAAGAATCTCTGCTCCTTTAGGAGCAGAGAGTGTCAATAAATAAATTTTTCCAGACTCTCAAAGTATTACTGGAAAAATCTCATATGTCGCCTAAAATAGAGATAGCGGAGACGCATGTTTCCGTTCACTCCTCACACCACACTCCGCCCGGCTACTGTTCGGGCGGTTCCTTAATAAATAGTTATTTTGAATAAGTTCAAACGCCATATGCAAAACTATGTGTCTGACTGGCAAGCAGTGGTTTTTGCTATGGTAGAATTTTCAGCAAACTCCAACATAATAATAGGCGAAGGTTTTTACGCATGTCAGCACCCGAACAAGTTACAGACTCTACCTTTAAACAGGAAGTACTAGATAGCGAGGTTCCTGTTTTAGTTGACTTTTGGGCACCCTGGTGCGGACCTTGCCGGATGGTTGCCCCTGTTGTCGATGAAATTGCCGCCCAGTACAACAATCAACTCAAGGTAGTTAAAGTTAACACCGATGAAAATCCCAATGTTGCTAGCCAGTACGGCATTCGCAGCATTCCTACATTGATGATTTTTAAGGGTGGGCAAAAAGTTGATATGGTGGTCGGTGCCGTTCCGAAAACTACATTAGCCAACACTGTGGACAAATATCTTTGAACACAAGCGCCTGAAAACTGCTAAAGAGTCTTCGATTTGCTTTTTGAAAGTAAAGATTCGTAAAGAATTGAGAGGCGGCAAGTTTCGCCTCTCTACAGATTTGTTCCCTTTGTGATTCAGCGTATGTTTGGCAGCATCTAGGCTGTTCTAGCTAAGAAATTTTTTGTTGTGGGATTATTTGTAAAGTAAACATTAAATTACCGTAGGGTGAGTTTTGAGGCTTTGTACTAGTTTTTAGCTATGTACAAAACTGCAAAATGCTGCGTAACGCGTCATAAGGTGGGGGTAGCGTTACACTTTGTTAAGACACCCAACGGCTGCATAAGTCCTATCGCGTGATTCAGTACACAACAATTAACCAAAGCGGTCAACAAACTCTGAACTTTGGACTTCGCGTAGCGGTTTAGAAATTCCAGATGAAATTTAGATAAAATGTAATGCCATTTTGGCAGCAGTTCTCATGACCTCATCCGCGTCGTTTGACACATTAGAGTCTCTCCAAACGGACATCGCTAAATTATTTGAACACTTACCTACGTCAAAGCATCGGCAATATATCATCCAGGCACTAGCCACCATAGTGCGTCTGGCTCAGAAGAGTGAAGAAATTGAACGTCTCGATTGGAAAATATTGTCGTCTTCTTTAGCAGACATGGAGCACGGTTTCCAGCTCTTTTATGCTTATCGACACGTTCGCAAAGTGACTATCTTTGGTTCTGCTCGCTTATCACCAGAAACACCAGAATACCGCATGGCGTATGAATTTGCTCGCTATGTTTGTCGATTGGGGTTTATGGTGATGACAGGCGGTGGTGGCGGAATCATGCAAGCGGGTAACGAAGGTGCTGGACGAGAAAATTCTTTTGGCTTAAACATTCAGCTCCCTTTTGAGCAAGAGGCAAACCCGATTATTCAGGGAGATCCAAAGCTGATTCACTTCAAGTATTTCTTTACCCGCAAGCTGTTTCTCCTCAAAGAGAGCGATGCTATAGCCTTGTTCCCAGGTGGTTTTGGCACCCAAGACGAAGCTTTTGAGTGCATGACCTTAAGCCAGACAGGTAAGTTTGGTCCGATACCTTTAGTTTTAATCGACCACCCAGGAGGCGATTACTGGCGGTCTTGGAGCGAATACATTGATAAGCAACTGGTGCAAAAAGGTCTAGTAAGTCCTGATGACCCCAGCCTTTACACAGTGACAGACAACTTGGATGTAGCTTGCAAAGCCATTACCAGCTTTTACCAAGTTTATCACTCCTGCCGCTACGTAGGCGATCGCCTTGTCATTCGTCTCAAATCAGAGTTATCAGATGCTGAGGTCGAACAACTGAATGCTGACTTCAGCGACATTCTGGTTACAGGACGGATTGAAAAAAGTCAGGCTTTACCACAAGAAGCCCAAGATGAAGCTTTTGGGCTACCCCGCCTGATTTTATACTTTAATCAAAGAGATTTAGGGCGGTTATACCAGTTCATCAAAGTGATTAACCAAATGGGTACTCCTTCATTAGAGGAAAAGGCGCATCCGGAGAAGAAGTAAAGCGAGTTGTTAAGCAGGGGAGTAGGGGGAGTAGGGGGAGCAGGGGGAGAAAATACTCCTTTACCTTTCTTATCTCCCTCATCTCCCTCATCTTCCTCATCTCCCTCATCTCCCAAGCAGTGCATCAGCTATCGCTTAGCACCCAATTTACGAGAGTACGAACGCCAAAGCCAGTCGCACCGGGACCGTTGTAGCCATTTTCTTTGTCTGTCCAAACTGGACCTGCAATGTCTAAGTGCGCCCAAGGAGTTTCTTTGACGAATTGCTTGAGGAATAAAGCCGCAGTGATTGAACCACCAGCACGTGGTCCGGTATTCTTCATGTCAGCAATGCCAGACTTGAGTCCTTCAAAGTATTTTTCTTCCATTGGCAAGCGCCAAAACTTTTCCCCTGAGGCAACAGCCGCTTTCTCTACCTGCTCAGCTAAAGCATCATCGGGAGAGAATAAACCGGCAATATCATCTCCTAAGGCAATGATACAAGCACCCGTGAGAGTGGCTAAATCAATAATTGCATCCACTCCTAGCTTTTCAGTAAATACCAGGGCATCTGCTAAAGTCAAACGTCCTTCTGCATCGGTATTATTGACTTCAATAGTTTTGCCGTTGGAAGCTGTCAGAATGTCGCCTGGGTGCATGGCACGACCGCTGATCATATTTTCTGTCACAGCGGAGATGAAGTGAACTTCGACATCTGGTTTGAGTTGACCAATGGCTTTAGCAGCTCCTAAAGTTGCGGCAGCACCACCCATGTCAATTTTCATGGTTTCAATGCCGCTACCTGCTCCTTTAATGTTAAGTCCACCAGAGTCGAAGGTCAAACCTTTACCGATAATCGCTAGCTTGCGTTTTGGTGTCCCTTCTGGTTTGTAAGTTAAGTGAATAAACTTAGGTGGCAGTTCAGAAGCTTTTGCTACTCCCAAAAAAGCTCCCATGCCTAATTTTTCGCAGTCTTCCTGTTCTAGGATTTCTATTTGCAAACCGTGATCCGAGGCAATCTCTTGAGCAGTTTCAGCCAGAGTAATCGGCGTTACGGCGTTCGCTGGTGCTGCGACTAACTGTCGTGCCAAGAAGACACCCGCAGAAATTTGATTCCCACGAGTAATAGCTGCTTCCTGTCCACCCAGTCCTAGTAAATCTACTGTTTCGACTTGTGGTCCTTTATCCTCTGGCTCAGATTTAAAGCGATTATCCTGGTATAGTGCTAATTGAACTCCCTCGGCGATCGCTTGCGCGGTTTGTGTTGGATCGTTGTTCCAAATTGGCAAGCTAATCCCCAAAGTCTTGCTCTTTTGCTTTTTAGCTAACCTGGCTGCGGTAGCTGCGGCTCTGCGCAAGCCGTCTAATTTTAAAGCTTCGGGTTTCCCTAAACCTACCACTATAATTTTACGAATTGGGCTATTAGCACCTACTCGCGTCACAACACTGCTGCCTTGTTTACCCTTAAATTCCTCTTCGGCAATCACTTCTTTTATACTACCAGCCAACTTTTCATCTAAACTTGCAAGTTCGCCAGTTAACTCTACTGCATCTTCAAATAATCCAATTGCTAAACCATCCCCCGTCCATTCTAGTAGGGGAGTATCAGTCGCACGAATGTCCATTTCCTGTATTCTGTGTAAAACTTCTTGTACCAGTATTGCGCAAAATAGGCGCTTTATGCTGTTTGGAAAGATGGGGTAGAGAGCGAAGTGAGTATTGGAGAGAATGACTAATGACTAATGACTAATGACTCTTGACTAATTCCGCGACTACATTTGCTAGGTGATCTGGCATCACAGGCTTAGAGAGATGTCTTTGGAAACCTGCTGCCAGCGCGAGGCTACGATCCTTATCCCCAGCATATGCCGTCAGGGCGATCGCCGGAATGTCTCCTCCCTGTTCGCGTGGCAATGCCCTAATTTGCCGAATCAAGCTGTAGCCATCTTGTTCTGGCATACCAATATCGCTAATCAGGACATCTGGTTGGAATGTCGTTAGAATTTCTAATGCTGAGGAAGCAGAGGTGACAGCAGTGGCGATCGCTCCAAAATCTTGCAAAGCGAATATCAAAAAATCTCGTGAGTCAGCGTCATCATCTACTACCAAGACGCGCACTCCTTCTAACGGAGATGATGGGGTGTTGAGCTGCTCAGATAATGAGGGAAAAGAATTTTTCCCCCCATCTTTTCCTTTTCCCCTTTGCTTATCTTTCTTCTCAAGGAGTGGCAATTGCACCGTAAATGTTGCTCCTTGTTTTTCTCCTGAACTCTGTGCGCTGACAGTTCCACCATGCAGTTCTACGAGGTGACGTACAATTGCTAACCCCAATCCCAAACCGCCGTGTTTACGAGTGGTAGAACCATCTGCTTGACGAAAGGAGTCGAATACGTAAGGAATAAAATCACATTTTATACCAACTCCTGTGTCTTTTACAGAAATTTTGGCATAGGATGCTAAGGAATTTTCTTCCCTGCGCCCCTGCTCAAGAGCTCCCTCATCTACCCATTCGAGATTCACTTCTACGAGTCCTCCGTGTGGAGTAAACTTGATAGCATTAGACAGGAGATTCCAAACAATTTGCTGTAATCGGTTGGGATCGCCTAGAACAAGGAATTTTGGCTTTTGGATTGTGGATTGGGGAGGTAAAGAGAATTCTCTTTGTGCGCTTGTGATTTTGTCTTCGGTTGCTAATCCAGAATTTAAAATTGTAAATTGCAAATCGATGGATTTGGCTTGAGCTGCTAGACGCATTGTGTCAATTGCGGCTTCAATTGCTGGAATCAAATTTGTTGGGTAAGGACGCAGAGTCAATTTACCACTTATTATGCGAGATACATCTAGCAAATCTTCAATAAGTTGTGTTTGTAACTTGGCGTTACGCTCAATTGTTTCTAAGGCACGACTTAAGCTTGTTGGATCTAAGGTGCGGCTGCGTAGTATTTTTGCCCAGCCCAAAATGGCATTGAGTGGCGATCGCAATTCATGGGAAAGCACTGCCAGAAACTCGTCTTTAATCCGGTTTGCCTGTTCCAATTCTTCTTTTTGTTGCCGTAACTGAGCTTCATTTCTCTGTAATGCTTGCTCTGCCAGCTTATAATTGGTCACGTCACGACCAATCGTCAGTAATGATTGGATCGTCCCATTTTGTGTAAATTCCGGCACTATACGTGTTTGGTAGTAAATGCGTCCTTTTGAGCCGGTAAAATCAAACTCCATCCAGCACCCAATTGCTGTGGCAAACACTTGGCGCAATTTTTCTTGCCAAGTAGCAAGTTCCTCTGGATACCCCATTTCGGCAACGGTTTTGCCAATCCACTTTTCTAGTGGTATGCCGGTTGCTATTTCTGTTGCGGGATTTACATAGCAATAGCGGAGTTTAGTATCAATGCGGGCGATCACGTCGGGTGAATTTTCTGCTAAAGCTCTAAATTCCTGCTCGCGGCGGTACAGTTCTGCTTCGGCAATTTTGCAGGCGCGTTGATACTCAGCCTCGCGCAGCGCACGGCGTACCGAAGGGACTAGACGCTCTAACCGTTGCTTGAGAACATAATCAGTTGCCCCCCTTTTCAGGGTTTCAATGGCGACTTCCTCACCCATTGTTGCGGTCACAAAAATGAAGGGAATATCTGGGCAGTGATGCTGCGCCATCTCTAGAGCCGTCATACCATCAAACCCAGGTAAGGAGTAATCTGAAAGAATTAAGTCAAAGCCATCTTGCTCCAACGCTGTCTGGAATTCAGCTTGCGTCTTCACATGCACCTGTTCGCAGGCAACACCACCTTCGTTGAGCAGGGCATGGATCAGTTCTGCATCCAGCAAACTATCTTCGAGCAAGAGAATCCTTAGACCTGACATTGCTATATTCCTGCTACTCCTTGAGTACTCCGTGCCGGAGGGATGGAACCGGGGGGCGGTTCATTAATTATTGCCCAAAATAACCCAAGTCCTTTAATGACTTCAACAAATTCATGAAAATCGATAGGCTTAACGACGTAGCCGTTGACGCCAAGGTCGTAACAGCGAGCCAGATCCTGCTCCTCTCGCGAGGAGGTCAATACGACCACCGGCACGATTCTCAATCCTGGATCTGCCTTGAGTTGCGTCAGGACTTCTATCCCATCAACTTTTGGCAATTTGAGATCCAGCAGCACTACAACAGGATGACCCTCGCGGCGCAAACGATACAAACCTCGACGATACAGGTAATCCAATGCTTCTTCGCCGTCACGAACGACAACGACTTCATTGCCCAAATGGTTTTCTGCCAGTGAAGTCAGGATTAACTCAACATCGTTAATGCTGTCTTCAACTAGGAGAATGCGCTTTAATTCCATCGTATACTCTCTACTCTCCACTTCTCACTCCAGACCCCCTTGGTAGCGAAAAATAAAACGTCGCTCCATTATCTATTTCACCTTCTGCCCAGACGCGTCCACCATGACGGTGAATAATGCGTTGGACATTTGCCAATCCTACACCCGTGCCTTCAAACTGTGGATCGCTGTGCAACCGTTGAAAAACGCCAAATAATTTGTGAGCGTATTTCATATCGAAACCAATGCCGTTATCTCGCACGAAGAATACCACTTCTTGCTCACTGCTGGTACTGCCTACAGTAATTTCTGTTATGGGGCGGGTTTTGCTATATTTATGAGCGTTTTCCAGCAGATTACGCAGAACCAGTCGCAACATTGAGGGATCACCATAGACTTGAGGCAAGGATTCTATTTGCCAGGAAACCTGACGGTTTCTATTTTCTGATATAAGGTCGCGTTGCACCTCTTGCACGAGTAGATTCATGTCAGTCGTGGTATGACGCATTTCTGAGCGTCCCACACGGGAGAAAGTTAACAAATCATCGATTAATTTACCCGCTTGTTTGGTGGCTTCGGTAATGATGTTCACGTAACGCTGGCTAGTGTCATCCAGTGCTGTTGATCCAAGGCGTTTTTGCAGCAAGTCTACAAATCCTGTAATATGCCGCAGTGGTGCCCGCAGGTCATGGGAAACTGAGTAGGAGAAAGATTCTAGTTCTCTGTTGGCAGCTTCTAGTTGAGCTGTGCGCTGTTTGACCCGTTCTTCCAAAGTTTCGTTAATTTGGCGAATTTGAGCCTCGGCTTGCTTACGGTCTTCAATATCAACACAAGAGCCGATGTAACCAAGAAACTCACCTTCCGGGGTGAACCGGGGCACACCAATATCTAAAAGCCAACGATATTCTCCATCAAAGCGTTGCACGCGGTACTCCATTCGGAATTCTTGCCGGGCATCAAATGCATGAGTATATGTTTCCAGACAACGCACCATATCATCAGGATGGATACGTTGCGCCCAACCATCACCGAATTCCTGCTCCATCGTGCGTCCAGTAAAATCTAACCAAGGTTTATTGAAGTAGGTGCAGAGTTTATCTGTACCAGACATCCAAACCATCATCGGAGCAGTATCTGTGACATGGCGAAAGCGCTGCTCGCTTTCCATAAGGGCGGCTTCGGCTCGTTTGCGCTCGCTTATGTCGATAGTAATTCCGTCAAAGCGCTTTGGTATGCCAGCCGCATCACAAAAGGTGCGCCCAATCGCCCGAATCCAGCGTACTTGTCCATCTGGGGCAACTGTGCGGTAGTCAATGTCATAGCCACCAGTCTGATCAATAGAGGCTTGAATTGCCTGCCGTGTGGGTTCCCGGTCATCACAATGCAGCAGTTGATAAAATAAATCGATAGTGACTTCGGCATCAGGTGGTAGACCAAAATGCGCTTTGCACTGGTCATTCCAAATCAGCTTGTCCAGTGGTAAGTTGCAGTACCACAAACCAAGTTCGGCTCCCTGAATAACCAAATCCAGACGTTCTGTACTTATTCGCAAAGCATCTGCCTGCTCTCGCAGCGTCTGCTCTATCTGTTTGCGGTCAGTAATATCATGGGCAACCGCATACACCAACTGCAACTCAACATCAGGAACAGAATTCCAAACCAGCCATTTGTAGGAACCATCTTTGCAGCGGTAGCGGTTCTCAAAATTGATGGTGATGGCTCCTGTTGCCAGCTTCTCGACTTCTTTTAAGGTTTTTGCCTGGTCTTCTGGATGCACAAACTCAATAAACGGTGTGGCAAGCGCTTCTGAGTGAGTGTAGCCGAGAATTTTCTCAAAGGCTGGGTTTATACGCTTAAAGTAGCCATCAAACCCAGCAATGCAAAGCATATCAGCCGATAGCGTAAAGAAGCGATCGCGTTCTGCTTCTGCTCGCTTGCGTTCGCTGATGTCCAAAATGAAGGCGATCGCCTCTTCCTGTTTCTCCCCAGTCAGGGCAAACCCAACCAACACGGGAACACGAGTGCCATCTTTGCGGATATATTCTTTCTCATAAGGAGGATAGACTTTCTTGACTTTTGCCTCGGCTATAGCCGCTTCATCGAACGGCAGATACTCTGGTGGCGTTATATCAGTCCAGCGCACTCCACCTTCTAAAAAATCTTTGCGGCTATAGCCAAGAATATGCAAGTAGGCATCGTTGACTTCACTCAGTCCCCCGTACACATCGCCATACTGAATACCAATGATATCTGAGTCTACAAATAGCCGCAGCCGCGCTTCGCTTTGACGCAATGCTTCTTCTGTCCGTTTTTGGTCATCAATATCTGTACAAGTGCCAAACCACTTGACAATTGTGCCGCCTTCGTCACGTAACGGTAAAGCTTGTACTATATGCCAACGGTAAACGCCATCAACTCGTTTGAGGCGGTACTGTACCTCAACTCGGTTTCCTGTCCTAAGCCCAGTTGTCCATTTTTCTACGGCTCTTGGCAAGTCGTCGGGATGAACCACCTGCTGCCAATTCGACGCCAAAGTTTCTTCAAGTCTAAGTCCAGTGTAGTCTAGCCAGCGCTGATTGAAGTATTCTACAAAGCCATCGGGACGGGTAATCCAAACCATCTGAGGAACGTTTTCGGCAAGCAACCGATAGCGTTCTTCACTTTGGCGTAGTGCTGCTTCTACTTGTTTGCGTCCAGTAATATCGCGGTTGACTTCCAAAAACCCAACAAGTTCACCCTGAGAATTATGAATTGCAACCTGACGGCTTTCTACCACAATTTGCGCCCCGTCTTTGCGGGTGTGAATCAATTCGCTTTCCCAGCGCCCTGTTTCCTGCAAGCCTGTGTCGAGGTTTTCAACACCACCTTCTGGTAATTGAGTTTGCAACAACTTATGGCTTACCTGTCCTATGGCTTCTGCTTTTGAGTAGCCATACATTTCTTCTGCGCTTCGGTTCCACTTGGTAATGACATTTTGGGCATCACGGACAAAGATTGCTTCATACGTCAGTTCCAACAGTTCAGCTTGCTCTTGCAGCGTCGCAGCTTGTTGCTTTAGCTTCTGCAATATCTGTTTGCGTTCCCCATCCACGCGGTTAATGAACTCAGCATTACGCCAAATCAGTGCCAAAAATATCACAACCAGTGACACTACAAGCAGCGATATGCTAAAGTCGGGGTCGTATTGTTTTGCCCTTTGACCTAGAAGAATCAACCAGCCCAGAATTAAGGGGAGCACGATCGCACTTGGTATGAGTTGACGGGCGATCGCGCCGCCGTTTAATTCACTAGTAATTGTTTGCATGAACCCTTGCTCGGGACGGGTGTACAACACTCCCACACAAAGCACCCCAAACGCCAGTGCTGTGTGTAACGCCATTGAGGTAGTATAAACGCCGAACTGGTAAAAATTTTTCACCCCGTAGGCATACCCAACTAATGCTTGCAAAGAAATGAAAGCCACAATCAAGCTCAAACCCTGAGCCAGCCAATAACTGCGGTGAGTCTTCTGCCCCAACAGCCATAGTGCCACACCCGATAGGAGAAAATTAACGGCGGTATTTGCCCCCATCCGACCTAGATGAGATGTTTCTACAGCTTCTAGCGAGTCACGAAACACCAGTTCGTCAATTCCTAAATCCCACCCAAAGAGGTATTGACATAATGTCAGTAACCCGATGGTTGTAAGTGCGATTGCGCATCCTTGGGCAATGAGGAGTGAGGATGAGGAGCCAGCGCCGTGCGGGGGTTCCCCCCGCCGGTGCGACTGGCGTGAAGATGAGGAATTTATCCGCCTTATCCCCCTTATATCGGTTGACAAAAGCCAAAGTGACACCCCAGACAGCAAGAAAGCGATCGCTGTATTGACTTTGATTGTAACGAGTCCTGGCAATACGCTTTTTAGCAGGACAATGTCAAATACCCAGCCACTCAATACGACACAACCAATGAAAATCACAAAGACACTTGCAGCTTGTGCAACGGTTATGGTGAAGGTGAAGTTACGCATAAACTTTCACCCCAACTTCAAGCTTCTGTTCTTTGATATTATATTTGCAGGACATAGTTTCCTACATTGCTTTGCCAAATGAAACACTCTGAAAGTGTTTATAAAATCCACCTTACGACTGATGGCAAGGTTTCTGGATTTACCTTAAGATAGATTTTTTATTTTTTCTTACTAAATATTAACAACAAAGCCGGTTTTCCAAAGAAACCGGCTTTGTTGATTGAAGGTCATCTATTGTCATTTCTGACCAGAGCAAAGGAACAACAAAAAGTTACTTGTTATTTATAATCGCTGTAGATGTATTCACAGTGGATTGAATAGAATTAACATCAAGGTCAAATTTGGTAGCTATTGCTTGAATGATATTTTGTTCAACTGGTGTAGTCTCACCGTTGATTTGGGCAATTCTGTAACACTGAGCCAACAAGGGTACAGCAAAATCACGGTTGAGTTGATTGAGAAGTGTATCCAAAGGTTGAGGCGATTTAATGTTTTGAGATATTGCTTCCAAGGAGGTAGAACTGAGATTCAAAGCTTGCAACTCTGGCAAAATATCTTGCCATGTTTTTTCTGGATAAGTGGCAAGGATCATGTGAACCAAAATTTGATCCATTAACGCTTCTTGAGCAATGGCTTTTTTCAGATAATTTTCGCTCTGTTGTTTTAACTCTGTCAGTGTCTCTTGAGAAGTGAGCGACTTTGATTCATCTAGCTTCGCTTCATAAAATCGACAAGCTGCATAGCCCAGTGAATAAATCATCGTTGCATTAGAACTAGCACCAATTACTGCACCAGCAAAAGGTATATTTCGCAGCAAACCTAAACCTGTTGCTTTCAAAACACGACCACCACCCAACGCCAAACCAAAAATCCCCAACACTTCTCCCTTACGGGAAGGGTCTTTTAAATCCAATCCGTAGACAGCTGCAATTTGATAAACCATTTCTGACTGTAACTCTGTGGTAGCTGCTAAATCAATTGCCAATAAAGCCGCCGCGAATCCAGGTAAAATACTAGTTGCCAATCCAATACCGCCTGCCTTTGTTGCTTTCTCAACCATGATGCGGTGGGCAAGCTGGCTAGGAGATTCCTTGGGATATTTTTCCTTAAGCTTTTTGGCTGCTGCTTCCGCTTTGTCCAAATTGACGTTATCAACAGAACCAAGAAGCCAATTCAAATTTAAGACTCCAGATAGTTTTCGGATCAGCCAGATTTCACTCAAACGATTGACGACCTTTCCTGCTCTTTGAGTCCCTTGCGAAATCAACTGGTTTGTTTGTTTTGTCGCTGCTTCTTTGACCCCAACGACTTTTTCTGCTACGCCTTTTCCAGCTTCCAAGAAGGATTTTAAAAAAGATTCTCTATCTTTTTGCGGAGCCTTGGTCAACTGATTATCGGCTTGTTGTGATGCCGAAGCGGGTGAATTCACTGTTTTTTGTTGGGGTTCGGTTTTCATTTTTCAGCCACCTAGCAAACATCTTTCTATTTTGTTTGTAGCTTTGGTGCCATTGCTTTTTCCTCTCTCTGTAAGCACAATTTGTCGAATATCTTTCGTGGTTTATCCAACCATTAGTCTAATAAACGTTCATCAAAGGTACGACAACAGTCGGTGTTGGCTGTTGTAAAGTATTCGTTAGGGCTTTGACATACTCACCGCCCGCGCATGGTCGGTGATTGTTGACGCTTCGTTGACAGATGCTGCTTTATCAGTCTTATTCCATCTCTGCGCCCGTTTAGAGTCGTGGCAATGCCCTATCCCGACTTTGTTTATACAGCAGCAATTCCTGAGTCAGAAGTCAGGAGTCAGAAGTAAAAAGGGCTTGATGTCTGGCTTTTAGACAACAACGTTGTACTTCATTTACTTGCAATGTGCTGTATTTTTTGCTGCATTCTCATCTCGGTCGTGTTCGGCTCCACAATTGAAGCATCGAACCGACCGAACTTTTAAATCGAGTTTACCCCATTTGTATTCACACTCAGAACAAATTTGGCTGGTTGGTTCCCATCGATTTATTGCTCGAAAATCTCGACCAAACTTCTCAGATTTAGCTTCACAAAACGTTCTAAACTCTCTCCAACCTTGTAGGCTAATGACAAGCGCAAGCTTGCGATTTTTAACCATTTCTGACACATTTAAATCTTCCAAAATGATAGCTTGATTCTCGCTTACCACCTTGGTTGACAATTTGTGTAGAAAGTCTTTCCGGGTATCTGCAATCTGGTTATGCAGTTTCGCAATTCTAATCCGAGTTAAGTTTCTATGCTTTGAGTCTTTGGGTTGACGTGCTAGTTTTTTCTGAAGTTTACGAATTTTCCTGTCTAAAGCTGAATACTTAGGACCTTCGGCTTTTGTTCCGTCCGACATCACAGCAAAAGTTTTTATCCCTAAATCAATACTGATGCTTTGATTTTTAGCCTCGTTATGAATAGGCTCAATTTCTACCACAAAGCTTAAAAAATAACGATTAGCACAGTCCTTAATTACCGTGACTGAAGTAAGCGCAGAGGGTAAAACTCACAGGCGAAATTGGTTTAATATTACCAATTTTTGCAAGATATACCTCGTTACCTTTGATTGAAAATCCACCGATTCTAAATCTTGCAGATTGTTGGTTTTTTTTCTTCTTGAATTTCGGACTGCCAACTTTTTTACCCTTGCGCTTACCTTTAAGAGAATCAAAAAAGTTTTTGTAGGCAACTGCGGTTAGCAGCAACAGACTGCTGCAACGGGATGTTAGAAACCTCAGATAACCATATTCGTTTTTCAGTTTTCTTAGCTTGCGTAATTACCAAATGAGTACAAGTCGTTATTACTTGGCAGTTTGTCGGATTTTTTGCAAATAGCCAAGGCATCATTCCAAACTACGCGGACACAACCAAACAACTGAGCTAAAAGCTGTTGCTGTTGGTCTGTCGGGTAGAAACGGAATTGATATCTGGCTTTCATGACAAACGTTATAATTGGTCTGTTAGTGTATTATATATTGGTCTAAAGTTTATGACAACTCAATTCCGTAGAGAAAGACACAGTGTTACGGATTTAAAAATTCATTTGGTCTGTGTAACTAAATATCGTCGGTCTGTGTTTACTGGTGAAAGTCTCGATTTAGTTAAAAAGTCGTTTTGTGAAGTTGCAGAAAAAATGCATTTTCAAGTTCTTGAATTTAATGGAGAAGGTAATCACGTCCACGCACTAATTGAATATCCGCCTAAATTATCTGTTTCTCAAATAGTGAATGCTTTAAAAGGTGTTTCTAGTCGTCGGTACGGGCAAGCCGGATATAAAAAACCCCATAAAGAAGCTCTATGGAGTCCTAGTTATTTTGCTATTTCCGTAGGAGGTGCGCCATTAGAAGTTTTGAAGGAGTATATTAAGAATCAAGAAAAGCCGTCAAGCGAAGGACGGGGCTTGTATCCCATTATTTTCGGTCAACACTCTATAATGAAGAGCTAAAAACTCTCGACGTGTTAAATATTGTGAGGTTTTATGAATCATTAAGGATTTCTATAATAAATCAGAAAAAGAGTGCCGAAACCCGCTTAGTTATGCAATTGTTAAAGATATACTAGTTGTTGTTTTGAGCCATATCTCACTTGCTTTGTCAGTAACCACCGATTCATGAATGTCAACGAGTTTTCTTTGCAGATCAAGGTATGGCGCTCACAATTGGCTGGACTGCTTGAGCATACTCATAAATCGACAGCCCCAAAGAAACTTCTGAGCAAAGCGTTGGAAGAGCTACGCATCGCTGTAGAAGAACTGATGGTAGCCGAGGAAGAACTACGCCAGCAGAATGATTGGTTGGAAAACGCTCAAAAGTTGGTGGAAGCAGAACGTTGCCGTTACCAAGAATTGTTAGAGTTTGCACCTGATGCCTATTTACTCACAGATCACAATGGAGTCATCGAAGAAGCTAACAGCGCCGCTGCTATCCTCCTGAAGGTTTCGCCGCATTTGTTGGTAGGCAAACTCCTAGTCACCTTTATTCCCCTTACAGAACGACAAAGTTTTCGCTCTCATCTGAACAAGCTTCATCGGCAAGAGAAATTACACGAGTGGGAAGTACGCTTTAAACCCCGTAAATGTGAGCCTGTTGAGGTTGCCATAACAATGGCAGCTGTGCGCGATCGCTCTGGAAACCTGATTGCTGTACGCTGGCTATTACGTGATATCAGCGAACGCAAACTGTTAGAGTTGGAACGCATCGAGCTTTTAGCGCGCGAACAACAAGCAAGGAAAGAGGCTGAAGTAGCACGCGCACGAATGACTAATATTCTCGAAAGTATTACTGATGCTTTTGTCACTATAGACACCGAGTGGCGCTACACTTATGTGAATTCTCAGGCAGAAAAACTTTTAGGAAAAAGTGCTAGCGAGCTAACTGGTTTGATAGTGTGGGAGGTATTCCCTGATACTGTCAATTCACAATCATATACACTGTTTCATCAAGCAGTAGAACAGCAGGTGAGTGTCACCTATGAAGAGTTTTTCCCAATATTCAACAAGTGGTTCGCTGTTCGCTTGTATCCATCTGAAGATGGTCTATCAGTTTACTTTTTAGATATTACAGAGCGCAAGCAGACAGAGAAGGCTTTGCGGCAAAGCGAATCTCGGTTTAGGCGTTTGGTTGAGTCCAACATCTTTGGCAGCACAGTCATGGATTTTCTTGGCAACATCACAGAAGCTAACGATGCTTTTCTTTTGATGGTGGGTTACACAAAAGAAGATTTACGTGCTGGCAAGCTGCAATGGATAGATATGACTCCTAGAGGATACTTAGGTTTAGATAAGCAGGCGATCGCACAGGTGAAAAAATCTGGCAGCTGCAACCCTTATGAAAAAGAGTTTATATGCAAAGATGGCAGGCGCGTCCCCATTCTGATTGGGATGGCTTTATTAGAAGGTTCTGTTAATTCTTGCATCTGCTTTGTTCTTGATCTGACGCCAACCAAGCAATTGGAAAAGGCTTTGCGGCAACAAGCTGCGGAATTGACTCAGGCAAACCGCACCAAAGATGAGTTTTTAGCCGTAGTCTCACACGAGTTGCGATCGCCCCTCAGTGCTATCTTGGGCTGGGTACAAACACTACAAAATGCCTCTTTAAATCCAGCCACAACCGCACGCGCTATAGAGAAAATCGAGCATAGCACCAGGACACAAATACACCTAGTCGAAAATCTTCTGGATATTTCCCAAATTATTACAGGCAAGTTGGAGATGAGCCTTGTTTCAATTGCACTTGCCCCTATCATCGAAGTAGCGATTGCTCATGTCCGTTTAGCTGCTGATACCAAGCAAATTCAACTCCAGTCAAACTTAGATCCAAGAGTAGGCAGAGTGTTAGGCGATCCCAAGCGATTGCAGCAAATCATCTTGAATCTGCTATTTAATGCCATTAAGTTCACACCGCAGGGGGGAAGGGTAAAAGTCGATCTCCAAAGAGTGGAGGCAGATAAGGCAAATAAGGGAGCAACTTCCTCTTCATCCTCCTCATCCTCCCCACTCCCGACTCTACACTCCCTAAACTATGCCAGAATTACAGTGACAGATACAGGCATTGGTATCAACCCTGAATTTCTACCATTGGTCTTCGAGCGCTTTCGCCAAGCTGATAGCACAATGACAAGATCATACGGTGGTATGGGATTAGGTTTGGCTATTGTGCGCCATCTGGTAGAAATGCATAGTGGGACTATTCGCGTAGCTAGCCCAGGGAAAGGACTGGGTACGACGTTTACAGTTGAACTTCCATGCGACAGTATATAAGAGTTTCTAACCCTTGAGCGCTTGACCCTCATTAAAACGAGCGCCAATTTTTCTACAAATGTCTACAGGCACCTCCAAATATTCCTGAGCTTGTAAATACTGTTCAAGTTTTATTAGAGTCTCTCCCAAATTAGCCATTGCTGCTGCTTCCCCAAAGCGATCACCTATCTCCTGTGCTATCGCTAAATACTGCTGATGGAAAGCAAAGGCTTGGTCATAGTCTCCCAGAAAATATAGCGCTTCTCGTTTGGATGAAGTAATTATTTATCTGTGTCCATCTGCGTCCATCTGTGGTTCTTATTTGTTGATGTATTGCACTCAACACTCGAACCGCTATAGTAGACATTACCCAAATTACCCACCGTTTACCCAACACCTGGGCGATCGTAAATCGAGGTATTGATGTATGAACAGGAACGGGGGAAACTACGTCCCCTCTCCCCACGGCGGGGGGCACCTGGAGAGGTTAACCGAGAAGTATTGGGACACTCCTCCCAAGTGGCGTCCCCTACAGTATAGATATTTAATTCAGCAACGCCCGATTTTTCATCTGAATTCAGCCTGTTTGCTCCTCCTACCCCAGCGCTTCAACTGTTTGGGCGCTACTTTCTAAAAAATTGTTTGCTTTCATAATTTCATAAAGATTCGTATCTGTTTCTAACAAGCAAGCGTGTCCGCTTTGTGGTAATACCACCATTTTGGCGTTAGGCAAGATATTGACTAAACGTCTTGCTTCATCCAAAGAAGGTAAAAGTCGGTCGTTGGCACCGGCAATCACCAAAACGGGTTGAGTGAGGTGACGTAACTCCACATCATCAACATGAAACTCTCTGAGTAAAGAGATTCGCCAAAGGACAGTTTGTGGTGGTACGGTGCGCATGGTTTTCAGGAGCTCGTGCCTATCGCTCTTGGAAATGCGTGCCAAAGCTGCCAAAAACGGCAATAAACCTAATGCGCCGACGTCATAAAGGTTGGATGGGACTAAGTAAGTCAGTTGAGAAGTCCAAGTTAACAAAGGGCGAAGATTAAAGGCGCTTGCTGAGTTGATAAGAACGATGCGCTTAAAAAGCTGCGGTGCTTTGATCGCCACTTTCTGAGCCAAACAACCCCCAAAGGACTCTCCACAGAGGTAAACAGGACGTTGAGAGCTTTTTTCTAATTCTGCATGGATCAAGTCCAATACGTTATTAGCCAGCACATCCCAACTGGTCAAGTCTTCCCTTGGTATTGCTAAACAACGCACATCAAAGCCGGCTTCTAATCCAGCAGTTTGCGATCGCAATAGTTGACCAGTTCCATCCATCCCTGGCAAATATACAAACAGCGGAAACTCTGGCTGGAGTCGTTTAGGTGTGAGGAAACACGGTTTTAGGTCAACTTTTGGAATAGTCATGAGTCAACAGTCATTAGTCATGAGTCATGAGTTAACAGTCATCAGTCATTTGTTATTTGTCAATAGTTATTCGCTCACTAAGGACAAACCACATCGGACTAATGACAAAGGTTATTAGTAGCAACCTTCATGTAGTAACTTTGCAATTTCAGAGTGACAATGATTTGTCAATTCCGTCACCACAGTTTTTGCTTTTTTCCCTTGGTATTTTTCTTTTTGTAGAGGCTTAATCCAATATGGGCGACCAATCAATACGGCTACACGACGATATGTGACTAACGGATGCCAACCTGGTTGATTAAATAAAGGTTCTGAAGGGTCAAACAGGCTTAATACCCTCAAAGGTACAGCAGATGTGTTAACTTCTTCAAGGGACGCTATTGCAATTGGCAAAATTGCTAAATCCTGTACTTGGGCTCGCAATGCCAAGTGAGCAAAACCTCGTTGAAATTCGCCCACCCGGTTGGGCTGGGTAAATTCCACCATCGGTTTTGTTCCTTCGGGAAAGACTCCTACTATTTGCTTTGACTGCAACAGGAGTTGTGACTGCTGAAAAAAGCTTTGCTGGCGCTGTTGGTTTGCCTCCTCTAAGGGAAAACAGCCTAATTGTCCTGTGACAATCTCCCGCATTATTGGGACTTGCCCCATGTAGTGATGGCAAGCAAAGCGAATCGGATTAGATAGCGCCGCCATTAAAATTGGTGCATCCATAAAGCTGCGATGATTGCTCACTACTAACACACTGGCATCTTGGGGAATGCGATCCTCGTAATAACGAAATATTTTGGTTGATAGCGCCGCCAGTAACCAGCGAGAAATCTCAAGGGGGCTACTTACACTCATGTCTTTTCAATATAAATTTTCCGAAAATTTCGCAGCTGAACTTGATAAAATTTTTACATTTCTTTACTAATCAGGACGACTGTCTTAAGGTAGAAATGTTAAAGCAACAAAATCGTTAAAATCCATTGTGCAGCAATAGGTTTATCCTTTAATAATCTGAAATGTAATGACAATTTTTTGTGGATATTAACAGGAATTTCTTGTCTTTTTTATAGAGATTAACTGAATTTATACCTATGATAAAACAAACTTAAACCAAAGAAATTTGTTATTATGAAAATATTGATTGAAAAGATGAGATTTATGTTATATAATGACGTGGTTTTACCAAAAAAAGTAAGATAGAAAAGATTTTTTACAAGTGATTTTTTATTCTCCATGAATCAAGTAAATAAAACAGAAAAGACATTTGCACTCACAACACCGCTATATTATGTAAACGACTTACCCCACATCGGCAGTGCTTATACAACGATGGCAGCAGATGTAGTGGCACGATTTCACAGACTTTTGGGGCGTAGGGTACTGCTGATTACGGGTACAGATGAGCATGGGCAAAAAATTCAGCGGACAGCCGAGAGCAAAGGGCGATCGCCACAAGAATATTGCGATGACATTGTGCCTAGTTTTGTTTCTTTGTGGGAGTTGTTAAACATTCAATATGATCGCTTTAGTCGCACCACGGCTCCTCGTCATGAGGCGATCGTCAAAGAATTCTTCCAGAGACTGTCCAAAGCAGGGGACATCTACCTGGGACAACAACAAGGCTGGTACTGCGTCTCCTGTGAAGAATTCAAAGAAGAAAGAGAACTGTTAGAAGGACACCGCTGTCCTCTCCACCCAAACAAAGAAGTTGAGTGGCGAGACGAGCAGAATTACTTCTTCCGTTTATCTAAATATCAAGAGAAACTGCAAGCACTTTACGAGTCTCAACCGGATTTTATCCAACCACAGAGTCGTCGGAATGAAGTCCTCAACTTTGTCAATCAAGGGTTGCAGGACTTTTCTATTTCGCGGGTGAATCTAGATTGGGGTTTTCCAGTACCAACCGATCCCAAGCACACTCTTTATGTTTGGTTCGATGCGCTTCTAGGTTATGTCACCGCATTGTTAGAACCGGACGAAGAACCGACGTTAGAAAATGCCCTAGCGAAATGGTGGCCGATAAACCTGCACCTAATTGGTAAGGACATCCTGCGCTTCCACACAATTTCCTGGCCCGCAATGTTAATGTCAGCTGGTTTGCCATTGCCAGATCGAGTTTTTGTGCATGGATTTTTAACCAAAGATGGTCAGAAAATGGGCAAAAGTTTGGGTAATACCCTTGATCCTGTAGCGCTGGTGGAGCGGTATGGTAGCGATGCTGTTCGTTATTACTTTCTTAAGGAAATCGAATTTGGCAAAGATGGAGACTTTAATGAAAGTAGATTCATTAATGTTCTGAATGCAGATTTGGCAAATGATTTAGGTAATTTGCTAAACCGCACTCTAAACATGGTGAAGAAATACTGTTCAGGAAATGTGCCGCCAATTACAAATGAAGATATTCCTATTGACAATCCGTTGAAAGCCATTGGTTTACGTCTTGGGGAACAGGTGGAAAATGCTTATAAAACGCTAGCTTTCAATCAAGCTTGCGAGGCTATCCTCTCACTGGTGCAAGCCAGCAATAAATTTATTGATGACCAAGCTCCTTGGTCATTGTATAAACAAGGACAGCAACAAGCGGTAGAACAAGTTTTGTATGCAGTTCTTGAATCAGTGAGACAAGCAGCTTATCTCCTGTCTCCACTGATTCCGGATATTAGTAGCGATATTTACCAGCAATTGGGCTACGGAATAAATTTTAATGAACAAATAAAAACTGCCATAGCCGCTCCTTTTGCCATTCATGGCACATGGGGGGTGCTAACCAATCAACAACAGCTGGGTGAACCTCGACCAATCTTTAAGCGAATAGAACCTCCTAAAAACAATTAGTTGTTTCAAATTTCAATTACTGATTTTGTCTGAATTTATCGGGACTAAATTTATTTGTCCTGAAAGATTATCATAAGCGGCTCTAACCTTGCATCTAAAAGTAGACAATTAAGTATCAATTATTACATTTGATAAAAGAGGTATGACAACAATGTTGAATAATCTGGAAAACGACTCGATATTTACGCCAGAGCAAGTTTTAGAAAATCGGGGTCGTGTCGCCATATTTATTGATGGCTCAAATTTATTTTATGCAGCCCTGCAACTAGGAATTGAAATAGATTACACAAAGCTGCTCTGTAGATTAACCGCTGGCTCTAGACTGCTGCGAGCCTTCTTTTACACTGGAGTAGACCGCACAAACGAAAAACAGCAGGGTTTTCTGTTGTGGATGCGGCGCAATGGGTATCGAGTCATTGCTAAGGATTTGGTACAGTTGCCCGATGGCTCAAAAAAAGCCAACTTAGATGTAGAAATTGCCGTGGATATGATGGCTTTAGTAGATTCCTATGATACAGCAGTGTTAGTCAGTGGCGATGGAGATCTCGCTTATGCAGTCAATTCTGTGAGCTATCGTGGTGTAAGGGTAGAAGTGGTGAGTTTGCGCTCAATGACGAGCGACAGTTTGATTAATGTTAGCGATCGCTATATTGATTTAGAAGCGATAAAAGACGATATTCAAAAAACCCCTCGCCAAAGCTATCCTTATCGACCATTATCCAGTATGGGTTTTTTGGAAGACCCCAGGGAAAGTGATGGTCATCTAGAAATCCAAGACTAATGCTGCAGCAAAAAAGCAAAAAAAGAAGAACGAAGAGTGAAGACAGAAAAATTTTTCTTGTTCTTTCTTCTTTATTCCCTCTTCTATCTTCTTTCCTGGTCATAGGACTCGTTGCTTGTGGCGGGAGTCAATCTCAAGTAGCGACCAAAACACCTTCTGAAACCCCATCACCTGGAGAAAAAGAAAGCAATTTGACTTTCTCTGATGTCACCTTAGAGCAAGCAGATGAAGTTGGACGACCTGTATGGAAAGTCAGAGCAAAAAAGGCGAAATACACCAAAGAAAAACAAATTGGTGAGGCGGAAACTCCATATGGGGAACTTTACCAAGATGGCAAAGTTGTTTATCAAGTACAAGCTCAAACGGCAGACATAGCACAAGATGGTAAGCAACTTTTTCTTAAGGGAAAAATCATTGCTACAGACCCTCGCAATGGTGTTGTGTTGCAGGGTAATGAGTTGGAATGGCGACCTAAAGAAGATTTGCTGATTGTCCGCAACCAGCTTAACGGAACCCACAAACAATTACAAGCGATCGCGCAAGAAGCACGAGTGACAACCCGTTCTGAACGCGTAGAATTTTCTGGAGGGGTGGTGGCAAACTCCTTGGAACCGCAAATGCAAATGCGAACTGAGCATTTGATTTGGCGAATAAAAGAGGAAAAATTGATCGGCGATCGCCCTGTGCAAATGGATCGCTATAAAAATAACCAAATTACCGACCGAGGTAGAGGAGACGCTGCCGAAGTCAACATGAAAACAAAGATTGCCACTATTAAGAAAAATGCCCAGATAGAATTACTAGACCCACCAGTGCAAATAGCTAGTAATTCTATGACCTGGAACCTAAATACAGAAACAGTCACCACAAATTCTCCTGTGCGGGTATTCCATCGCGCTGAAAATCTGCTCGTGACTGCTAAGGGCGGTGAAATGAAGATACCACAAAAAACTGTTTATTTAACAGGCAACGTTTACGGTGTTGGGCAGCGTCGCCAGTCGCTCAAGTCTAATACCCTAACTTGGTATCTTGACAATCAATTAGTTGAGGCTCAAGGCAATGTGCTTTACCGCCAAGTAGACCCTCCATTCGCTTTTACGGGTGAAAAAGCCTCTGGTAATCTACAAGCAGAAACTATTGTCGTCACTGGTGGCAGTTCTGGCAATAAAGTGGTAACAGAAATTATTCCCCAAGAAGGTAAAGTGAAAAGTCAGTAGTTTATGGTTAGTTGTTAACAACTCACAAATGTAGAGACACGCTATAATCCGTCTCTACAACAACTAACCTCCATATAACATCTCATTACGATTGGCTGCACCAAATTGGGGTAATGTGTTGATTGCTACATGGGGAGTCAGGGTAGCAGGGACACTTGGAGCAACTTGTAGTTGCTGCGAAAGACGTTGCAACAATTGGTCTTGCCCAGTGCGGAAAGCTGATACATTAGTACCACGGTTAATAATGGCAAACCAGACCAAACCGCGATCGCGTGTGGGCATAACTCCTGCTAAAGCACTGACATCGCGGAGAGTGCCAGTTTTCATAACAGTGGCAACGGGTAGGTGTCTGGAGTGCATCGTTCCCCGATTGTCGAACCCTGAGACGGGAAATAAGTCAGCCAAAGTCAACTGATGAGTGAGTGCTTCCTGTTGAACTGCCATAAACATAGCACAAACTGCTCTGGGGGAAATGCGATTTTCCTGCCCTAGTCCTGAACCGTTGATTAACTGAATTTCTGACTGCGGTACCCTTGCCAGCCGAGCAGCTGTTGATTGTACTATCGGCGCTCCTCCTACAGCGTCTGCCAGCATTTGAGCGATTTCATTGTTGCTGTAAACGTTCATCTCCCGGATAATTTGCTTTAAGGGGAGCGAGTAGTGACGCAGTAGCAAGGTGTGTTGAGGATTGAGTTGCGGTTCTACTTTTACTCCTCCAGCAATGACAACTTGAGGCTTAGGAGTTCCTTTTGCCATCAGCGAGTGTTGGAAAGTGGTTGCACGGGGCCAAGTGGTAGCATTTAATGCTTGCTTGAGCATTTGACCTGCTAGCAGGGGATGGCGTTGGAAATTCATGGCAAAATTGCCGGTAATGACCAAATTTCCTGTGATCCGCTTTATGCCCATTTTGTTGAGACTATTACCAAGGGCGATCGCTTCCTCCCAGACAAACAACGGATCGCCGCCACCTGTGATCACCAAATCGCCTTGTAATACCCCATTTTGCAATGGTCCTGTCGCACTAACCAAAGTTTGAAATTGATGATCTGGTCCAAAATTGTTTAAAGCAACGAGTGAGGTGGCAATTTTGGTTAAGGAAGCAGCCGGCAGAGGAACCGTACCTTGGTGATTAGCCATGAGCATAGGTCCTGATTGTATCCAAACTCCCTGGCTCTCGGTTTGATTCGCTGCCACTAATTTCAATGTTTGCAGCCCCTTGAGATATTCCAGCACTGTAGTAGCCCCAGCTGGATTTGGATCGGCGGCAACAACCAAGCCAGGGCTACCTTGCCAAGCCAATAGATCCAAAGCATTTATCGGCTTAACTTGTACCCCAGCCATTTCGAGCCAAAAAGAAATTAAACCTGAACCAAACAATTCCAGCATGCTTCATTCCTCTGTAGAATGTGCTACTTTGTTTACTGTATTATTATGTAAGTGTTTAATGCTGCTAAGCATTGAGTCATGATAACTGGTGATTTTGCCTTGTGAAAGTGGGGCGCATAATAAAGTTTTTGTAGAAAGCATAACCCTCACTTCATGCATATCTGAAAATAGGGATTTTCATCTTACACTGTTAGTTAATCTAATACTTAATGTCAGGGTATCTATTTCTGGGCTTGCAGTCTGTTGTTGCCCAGATTCCAATCTACATTTTCTCCTAAAATATACACTGAGGTTCTTTCCCTGAAAGTACAAACATAAACTTTAGGGGAAGAGTGATTCTACTGTGTTAGGAGAACGAAGGGAAATTTCCAAAAAGGATGGATGATGTGAAAGCAGGGAACAAAGAATGAAGAAGACAGGATGAAAAATGAAAATTTTATACCTATTACTTCATTTTTTTGCCTTTTCGGACTTGCTCCGACCCTTTGGCAAGCTGTCCTGCAGGAAAAGACACACTTTTGCTTTTAGTTCATATTTCATCCTTCTCAATTGCGCCTTGAATTAACGAGCGTTTTGTCTATCCAACATCTTCCTGATATGAGGACTTCAATCAGGCTATTTTTTGATTTTAGGCAGGTGTGTGCTTTTTGTACCAAAAAAATGCTATGTCGGTTGAAAGCTACTAAATTTTATCCTCCCTGCCGTGATTTTACTCCTCAGTTACAGAGGGAATTCATGCTATGTTGGGCTTGGCAGAACCTCTCTTTGAAAGGATGAAAGAAAGGGTAAAGGACAAAGGATAAAGGACGAAAACTTTATACTTCATGTTTCACACTTTATACTTGATTCTTTTGCCTTCATCAGAACATCTACGACTTTCAGCGGAGGCATCTGGTAAAATTTGTAAGGTTTCTAGAAGCTCTGAGCAATGGGATCGACTTGCGTACGGATAGCAATTGACGCAATGGGAGGGGATCATGCACCCAGTGAAATCGTTGCTGGCGCACTGCGGGCACGAGAAGAATTGGGTGTAAAAGTATTATTGGTGGGCGATCCCCAACAAATAGAAAGCAAACTGCCGCCAAAAATAAATATGGCGCAGTTAGAGATCGTTCCTGCTGAGGATGCGATCGCAATGGATGAGGAGCCTTTAAGCGGCATCAGACGCAAACCGAAGGCTTCAATCAACGTAGCAATGGATCTGGTAAAACAAAAGCAGGCAGATGCTGTGGTTTCTGCCGGTCACTCTGGGGCAGCGATGGCGTCAGCTTTGCTCCGGTTGGGACGACTACGGGGAATTGACCGTCCAGCAATTGGTGCGGTATTTCCCACGATGGTAGCGAGTAAGCCAGTCCTCATACTTGATGTCGGCGCAAACGTAGACTGCCGTCCTAAATTTTTAGAGCAGTTTGCCGTTATGGGGTCGGTTTACAGTCAGTATGTCTTGGGTATTCCAAAACCATTAGTAGGTTTGTTAAATATCGGTGAAGAAGACAGCAAAGGCAATGACGCAGCTGTTCGTGCTCACCAACTGCTGCGTGAAAATTCGCGAATTACTTTTGTTGGCAATGCTGAAGGGCGTGATGTCCTTTCGGGTCACTTTGATGTAATTGTGTGTGATGGATTTGTGGGCAATGTGCTGTTAAAATTTGCCGAAGCAGTCGGGGAAGTCATGCTGCAGATTGTGCGAGAAGAGTTACCCCAAGGATTGCACGGTCAAATTGGTACAGCAATTTTAAAACCAAATCTAAAGCGAATTAAGCAGCGCATGGATCACGCAGAACATGGAGGTGCTTTACTTTTAGGTGTTGACGGAATTTGCATTATTAGCCACGGGAGCTCTCAAGCACCTTCAATTTTTAATGCAATTCGTATGGCAAAAGAAGCTGTAGATAACCAAGTGCTGGATAGAATTCAGTCACAATATCAAAGCATTCAGCGCGAGAGTGGTTAGCAGCAGTCACTAGTCATTAGTGAGCCAGCGCTGCAGGGGGGTTTCCCTCCGTAGGCGACTGGCGTTCGCGAAGCGTCTCCGAAGGAGATACCCGAAGGGTCATTAGTCATTTGTAATAACTCCAGACTAAGGACTAAAGACTAACGACTAAGGACTAAGGACAACTATGCTGATAGCTTTGGAGATGCTAGAGTGCAAAATTTAGGAATAGCAATGACAGGAAGTGGGTCAGCAGTACCAGCAACTTTCCTGGATAACCAGTCACTTACAGAACTGGTTGAGACCTCAGATGATTGGATTACCACAAGAACAGGAATTCGTCAACGGCGGTTGGCTTCTTCAAGTGAAACCTTAGCTGAGCTTGCCACTGCCGCTAGTCGGCAGGCGATAGCGGCGGCTGGAATCAACCCACTAGACTTGGATTTGATTCTACTAGCAACCTCTACTCCTGATGACTTGTTTGGCACTGCTTGTCAAATCCAAGCTCAATTAGGAGCCACCAAAGCGGTAGCCTTTGACTTAACAGCAGCCTGCTCTGGCTTTGTGTTTGGACTGGTTACAGCTGCCCAATATATCAGGACTGGCGTTTATCAGAACGTGCTGCTGATTGGAGCGGATATCCTCTCTCGTTGGGTAGATTGGCAAGACCGACGTACTTGTGTATTGTTCGGTGATGGTGCTGGGGCTGTGGTCATGCAGGCGAATGAGAAAGATTGCTTGCTGGGATTTGAACTCAGAAGCGACGGAACTCAGAACAACTGCCTTAACCTTGCCTACACAGCTGAACCCAAAGAACTTACCCAAGGCGTCAACGTTGGTAAAGGCAACTTCCAACCCATCACTATGAACGGCAAAGAAGTGTACCGCTTTGCTGTACAGAAAGTGCCAGAAGTTATTGACAAAGCTTTGTTCCGCGCCAACCTGAGTGTTGACCAAATAGATTGGCTACTCTTGCATCAAGCAAATCAGCGTATTCTCGACGCTGTTGCTCAACGCCTGAACATTCCAGAACAAAAAGTTATTAGTAATCTTGCTAACTACGGCAACACCTCTGCCGCCTCCATTCCCCTTGCCTTAGATGAAGCAGTGCGGCAAGACAAAATTAAACCCGGTGACATCATCGCCACCTCTGGCTTTGGTGCTGGACTAACTTGGGGTGCAGCAATCTTCCAATGGGGAAGATAGTCTTTTGTTCTTTGTCATTGGTTATTTGTCCTTTGTTAATAAAAAATGACTAATGACCAATGACTAATGACTAATGACTAATGACTAATGACTAATGACCAATGACTAATGACCAATGACTAAAACTGCATGGGTGTTTCCTGGGCAAGGTTCGCAGTCCCAGGGAATGGGAATAGACTTATTAGATGTGCCATCCGCGAAAGAGAAATTTGCCCAAGCGGAGGACATATTAGGTTGGTGTGTGATTGAAATGTGTCAGAATGCCGAAAAGTTATCGCACACTCTGTATACACAGCCTTGCCTATACGTTGTAGAAAGTATTCTTGCTGATATCTTACGAGAAAAAGAACAACCAAATTTAGTTGCAGGTCACAGTTTAGGAGAATACGTCGCTCTCTACGTGGCTGGCGTGTTCGAGTGGTCTGCTGGGTTGCGCCTGGTGAAACGTCGTGCCGAACTTATGGACAACGCCGCAAGTGGCGGGATGATGGCGGCTTTAATGAATTTTGATCGCGAACAGTTGGAAAAAGTGATTGCCGAAACTCCCGACGTGGTGGTGGCAAACGATAATAGTCTGGCTCAAGTGGTCATATCGGGTACACCCGCAGGAGTAGAAGCCGTGATGTCCCAAGTCAAGGCAAAGCGTGCTAAGCCCTTGAATGTTTCTGGAGCATTTCACTCACCCTTAATGGCAGCAGCTGCTGCTGAATTCCAAGATATTTTAGAATCTGTCGAATTTCAACAAGCTTTTGTACCAGTATTATCAAATGTAGAACCAGTTCCGACTGTTGATGCGACTGTTTTGAAACAGCGTTTAATGCAACAGATGACTGGGGGAGTGCGGTGGCGAGAAATTTCACTAGCACTACCAGAAATTGGCATCCAGCGAGTGGTAGAAATTGGTCCTGGTAACGTGCTAACTGGTTTAATTAAACGTACTTGCCCTGACTTAATTTTAGAAAATATCCGTAGTCTGGGTGAGCTAGGAATGTAGAAAAACTAGGGGAAGCAGGGGACTAAGGGGAGCAGGGGAGGTGAAATTAATCTCCTTCATCTCCCCTCACCCCCTCATCTCCCTTATCTCCCTCATCTCCCTCATCCCCCTCCCACTGCATTATGTCTCAAAGCCGCGAACCGTATGTAAGTTTGTTACTTTACCACGCCTTGAAGTGGTCGGTGGTCAGTCCTATGTTCCACAATTACTTTCAAGGAAGGATTTATGGTGCCGAAAATGTCCCTCCAACCGGATCACTGGTGATAGTCAGCAATCATGCCAGTAACTATGACCCACCAATTGTTTCTAATTCCGTACGCCGTCCGGTGGCGTATATGGCAAAGGAAGAATTGTTTAAAATCCCGATTTTCAGTAAAGCAATTCAGTTGTACGGTGCTTATCCGGTAAGTCGGGGTAGTAGCGATCGCACTGCTATCCGTGCGGCATTGAAGTATCTTGATGATGGATGGGCTGTAGGTATTTTTTTGCAAGGGACTCGCACGCCAGATGGACGCATTACAGACCCTAAACGGGGTGCAGCGCTGCTCGCAGCTAAAGCAAAAGCCCCTATTTTGCCTGTGTGTTTGTGGGGAACTCAGGCGATCGAGCAAAAAGGTTCGATAACTCCTCGTCCAGTTCCAGTAACAGTGCGAATTGGCGATTTGATTGATGCTCCCAGTTCCACTGATAAACACGAATTGGAGGCGGTAACGCAAAAGTGTGCAGCAGTGATTAACGCGCTCCACGATTTGGGAAGATAATTTGGAAAAGCCTGAAAATATGCTTAAAGGAAGTGGCAAGAGCCGCTCATTTTGTGTCAATTTAAAACCATGCGATTTTGGATTTTAGATGTTAAATCGCTAATGGGCTTAGATAATTGCCAATAATTATCTGAAAATCAGTAGATTTTTTACGTCCACCAGTGGGGAAAAATACCACAAACCCCTAATCTAAAATCTTAAGTTCAAACTTATGCTTGTTCCAGGCTGCTGGACGCAATTAATCATAATTAGGCTCTTTTTAAAGCATACTTCCTAAACAGTATATGAGCGGTTTGGATGCCAACAATTTGTGGAATCGCCTGAATAATCTGGCGTTAGTTCGTTTTTTGCTTTTAGTTGCTTCTGGCTGGGCAATTGTACAACTTCTAGCATACTTTGAACCAGTTATCGTTATTTTCACATTTGCTACTATTCTAGCTTTTTTGTTGAGCTATCCCGTACAATGGTTACGGCGTTTTTTGCCTCATGGTATAGCGGTTGTCGTAGTTTTTTTGTTAAGCATTGTCATTCTTGGTGGTCTGACAATTACTGTAGGCTTAACAGTGTTATCTCAGGGACAACAATTAATTGACAGTGTTACTGGATTTTTAAACTCTTTAATACCGTTTATAGAGCGAGTAGAGGAATTTTTTCGTAACCGTAATTTGCAAATAGATTTAAGTGCGCTCGAAGAGCAATTGCGAAATCAAGCTATATCCCTACTTGTTAACAGTTTAAATATTTTTCAAAGCTTTCTCAGTAACTTTGTGACTTTTATCTTGATTGCAGTCGTCGCTTTTTTTATGTTACTAGATGGCGAAAAGCTTTGGCATTTTGTTATAAAAATAGTACCAGAACGACGACGAAATAGATTTACAAAAATAACGAAGCGCATCTTTTTAGGTTTTTTTCAGGGGCAATTGATATTAACCTTGTTTCTGACATGTTCGACTTTCATTGTTTTCTTGGTACTCAAAGTACCTTTTGCATTGATATTATCAGTTTTCGTTGGAATTATTGATATAATTCCCGGCATAGGAGCTACTTTAGGGGTTAGTGTCATTACTCTAATTGTGTTATCACAAAGCGTTTGGATGGGGCTCAAAGTTTTGGTAGCTTGTATCATACTTCAACAAATACAAGACAACTTGATTTCACCTCGGATTATGCAAGGTGCTCTCAATCTTAATCCTGTAGTTGTATTCTTTGCTTTGCTTGTTGGGGCTAGAGTCGCAGGGTTATTAGGAATTTTTATTTCTATTCCTATTGCTGGGGTAATTGTTTCTTTATTTGAAATTGATGAAATGAAATCAGAAGTTGAGTGATTATTTATGTTGGGTTTGTTTAATATAGTAACTAATGACTACTGACGAATGACTGATGGCTAATACAGATTTAAGAGTGCAATTAACAGAAAATTTGGATGAGGCGGAGTGGGAATGGTTAATTCCCCATGTACAACGAGATGCTGTGATTTTAGTGGCTGTAGAACTGGATTTACTTGATGTGGGGGTAGCGATCGCTAGCGATAATACCTTGAAAGTGCAAACATGGATAGATGAGGCACTGATTACCAAACCTTCAACGGCACAACTGGGAGAGTGGAACACTCAGCATACAAAGCGGTTTAACACTCTGATTATCCAGCCTTATGTACTTGTACAAGAAAAAGCTGCTGCTTAACAAAATATAGCCATTTGCAATTGGGTAAGGTACACAAAGAAATAATGAACCACAGATGGACGAGGCAGTGCGTTGCGGAGCCAGTGCTGAAGACGGGTTTCCCGTCGCAGGCATCTGGCGTTGGGGTTCCCCCCGTTGAAGCAACTGCCGTACAGATGGACACGAGATTTATCTGTACTTCATTCAATTGAATTGCGCTATATAAAATTATGGCAACAAAGAAACCCAGTTTCTTAAAACCGGGTTTCTTTATAGAGTTTTTTAATTCATGAGATCCCTTGCAAAAACCGATGGGAAGTCTTGAAAAGAGCTTTGCCTTTGAAGCAAAGTAACATTCCTTTACTGCTTGTTTTGAAATTCGTTAGCACCAGCATAACCAGTTGCTACCCAAACTATAGCTCTGACTCCATCACGGATAGATTTTTCAATGGGTTCAGGAGAATTTTCAGAAGGAACTGCTACAGGTTTAAAATCAATCCCTCGACTACTTAAAACAATCTCACCGATAACTCTGGCGCGGCGCATATGGTAATCAGAAGTTACTAAATATACACTCTTTATGCCACTTTTTTTTAAATCATCGACTATTGTAGTGAAGTTTTCCACAGTATTGTTTGCTCTGTAATCTAGGTGCAACCGTCTTGGATCAACCCCAACTTTAGCAAACACCTTTTTGGTCACCCTCGGCGGACTACCCCCAGAAATCCAAATGGGTAAATTCGGGTGTTTGCGGGCAAAATCTGCTGTAAACTTCTCTCGCTCTAATTTTGATGTCGAACCACCCAAGACTAAAATTGCTTGGGGCGGGACAAATTGGCTTTGAATTTCCTTATAACCCCACAACATCATCAGTGGTAGGGCTAGGAACATAAACCGAGAAGAAATACCTTTAAATCCTGTCTTTTTCAAGGGTCTATCACTTGGGTTGCTTGAACAGAATTTTATAGCCAGAAGAATAATAATCTAGATTATCAGAGTTCTGAAAAGTATAGCTAAATTTGTATTTGACTATACTTTTCAGTTGCATGTGTCTATACCAAATCCGCTGTAGAGACCTCCCCTAAAGACCGCCGATGCGGTCTTTTTTTGACAAGCCGCAACTTGCAACCGGAACTGGTGGAGGTAACAGACGCAGATTTGGTATCAACTGTGCCTATAAATAAGAAACATTTCTAGATTCAAAGCACAATTGTTTCCGCAACTGGAGCAGATACAAAGGTTTTTTGACTAGTTTATTGAATCTATCAGACAACGGGACTGGCCAGATTCGAACCGGCGACCTAGCGCTTAGGAGGCGCTCGCTCTATCCTGCTGAGCTACAGCCCCAAATAACTACTATTTTTGATAATAGCAGTTTTAGCGCGACTGCCAAGAATTGTCCCAGGGTCCGCCGCCTATTTCTAATCCACACAGAAAAGTACGTGCTTTCAGGATAATTTTTCTTTTTCCAATACCTAATTCTCGCAGTTCTATATTTAACTCTCCCTGCATAGTGTCACGACAGCAAAATATCAAACCTTTGGCTGTTGGCGCACGTAGAGGAGTCCCGGGTAAATTGGTAGTTCCCGTTACCTCAACCTCGTACTGCAAATTTCGCGCTTTCATTTGCCATCTACCCCAAGGTTGAATATCCCAGTGTACTTGGGAATTCCAAGGTACAAATTCATAGAACTTGCCTTGATGGTGTATGCCAATCATTGCGACAGATTCCATCCACCATAAAACACCACGCCGTCCGCCACCAGCGGTGAGGGCGAGGTCATCTTCGCCTTCAAAGCTATTGCAGTTCATCCAAAACCATTTTTGGGGAAAAGCGCCTCCCCAATTTTTCTCGCTGTAAGCTGGGGCGTTAGTAAATTCGTAGCGTTTGCCATTCCAGTCAATCCAACCGGAAGCCAAGCCATGCGCCATCAAAATTTGCCATCCAGGTTCAAAAATTTGCAAAAATGACAGCCAACCTGCTGTTGATTGTTGAATACTTCGTTTATCACCCCATCCGTAGATAGGATGGATTTCATACTGCCAACGACAGTAGCACCCAGTCGCAGGGTCGTGAATTGACCCCTGATTTAGGGTAGCTGTTGCTTGATAGCCTTCTTGCACATGGTGTTCAAACTCGGGTGGTGGTAGGTACAGAGGTTGAATGTGTAGATTTGTTTTACCCCAATGACCCAAGCTCAAAACGTCACGACTCGCCCAAAATTTGCTCACATCCGGAAAAGTCCGGCACAGATACTCATCGTTGGGACCGAGGATTTGTGCTGCACCACCACTGTGGGGTTTACCGCCAATGGGGTCTTCAATAGAATACATAAAGGCAAAAGTTTCACCTTCTGCGGGCAAAGTGACCCGGTAGTACCAACCTTCAAAGAAGCGACGACTACTACCATCCCAGTGGTAACCGCTATGGGGTGTTTGGGTTGAATGATCAGGGTTTGTGGGAATAGTTAACATAGATTTACCGTGGTGCAAAATTCCTCTGTATGAGCGATCGCCTTAACATAAATGATGCCTACTCTATCCTGGAACTGAAACCTGATGCATCGCCAACAGAGGTTAAGCGAGCTTATCGTAAGCTAGTTAAGATTTGGCATCCTGATCGGTTTTCTCATCCACAGAAGAAACAGGAAGCAGAACAAAAAATTAAACAAATCAACGAAGCTTACAACAAGCTTAAATCTAATCTACCTAGTTCTGCACCTCAGCCAAGTCAAACAAAAGAAACAAAAATTTATGCAAATCGCTCCAACGCCGAACTTTTCTACAACTCGGGAGCAGAAAATGCAAAATTAGGAAGATACGAGGAAGCACTTACAGACTTTACTCATGCAATTCGCCTCAATCCCCACTACATCGAAGCGTACAAATACCGTGGCTTTATCTGCTCCCTACTTGGATATGAATATCGAGCCACTGCTGATTTAAATAAAGCTGCACAGATGGAAGCGAAGTTAAAAAATAAACAGGCTCATTCTGCATCGCCATCATCAAGACACTCCAGTAGAACCCGAGGAAAATCAAAGCTAAAAACCCTTTTAGAAAGGTTTTTGCGGTGGATAAAGTCCCTGCTAGGGTTCAAGCCGCGCTGGCGATGAAATCTCTACCGTTTCATCCAAGGCGCGAAAAATCCGGCTACCTCATCACCCTTCGGGTATCTCCTTCCCAGAGGCTGCGCCAACGCCCAACGGGAGAGGGGGAAACCAACGCCAGTCACCTGGGCGTGGGAAACCCGCCTGCAGTGCTGGCTCCTCCTGCAGCACTGGTCTCACCTCGTGCATAGCCCTGGCTGACAAGTTAACGGGATCACAAGTCCACTATGTTGGCGGAAAAACCGCCCCAAACCGGGATTTTTCACCTCAAAACGCAGCTTACGATTGGGCGGTTTTTCACTTTTGTTGCCGGATTTTTACACGTTTTAGCCCAACCGATTGATGCACTTGTTTTTGTCATGTTCCATTGACATGAGACAGGATAAGCACAGATTCGAGAAATTTATTGGAAGAAGATGAGGATAGGCTTGTGAAACCGCGTTACGCACTCAAGTTGTTTTTTGATTCGAGGACCCAGCACAACAGTCTCCCTATTATGACCAAATTCCACTGGCTAGAAGTTAGCGAATACGCCTCCCTCTCTCTGTCTGCACTAGGATTAGTCACAGCGGCTGTCACTCAACAGATGATTTATGCAGCAGCTCCCTTGACTGTTACAGTTTGTTTGAACGCCGCGAATCGGGAAAGGTTAAAGTATTTGACGACTCAGCAACAACAAGCAACAATTGCCAAACTTGACCTACTGATTGACCCACTCCGACAGCGGCTTGCAAACTTTGATACTTTCACTCAAAAACTTAGTACCACAACCCAACAGCAGCTTGAGGAATTACGAAACAACCAGGAGCAAGACTTTAATATTTTTACAGAGCAATTTGAACAACTTTATGGGTCTTTGCTAGAGATCACTATAAAAATTCAACAACAGATACAGGAATTACAGCAAAATCAGCAAGAACAAAATATTGATACCTTGAAACAGCGCCTGACTCAACTCGATAACCTGACGCAAGAGTTGAGTACAGCGACTCAACAGCAGATTGATCCACTTTATGAACGCCTTGCACAACTTGATGCCTTGACACAACAGGTGAGTCAATCCACTCAGCAGCAGATACAAGCATTACAGCAAACTCACCAAGAACAAAATACTGACGCCCTCAGACAACGCCTGACTCAACTCGACGCCCTCACGCAACAGTTGAGTAGAACAACTCAACAGCAGATTGACCCGCTTTATCAGCGTCTTTCTCAACTCGACTCGTTTACACAGCAATTGAATCAATATACTCAGCACCATATACAAGCATTGCAGCGAACCGTGAACGAACAAAATGTCGATGCGATGAGACAACAGCTGAGTCAACTCGACGCCCTCACAGAACAATTGAGTACAAATACTCAAAAGCAGATACAGGAATTCCAGTATGCGATCGCCGTCATTCAGACGGAACTACAAGAGTTATCTCAAATCAAACAGCAATACCAAAATGTGCCCGAAAAAAAGAAAAAACCAGAAGGTTTCAGCCCTCACCCAGGTCAACCAACGACTAAACCACCAGTAGCTGTCGCCCAAAACAAGCAACGCACAAATTCTTCTCCACCCTTACCCCCAGTTACGGCAATACAAAGCTCGAATCAGGTAAATAACACAACAAATGAAGTGTTGGCACCGATTGTAACGGCACCCACATTAGCGCCAACAACAGAGAATTTAACAATTGAAACCACTGTTAAAAAAGTTTCATATAAAGTGACTTCCGTCGCCTTTAGTCCCAACGGGCAAATATTAGCTAGTGGTTGTGATGACAAAACCATCAAAATATGGCATCTGGCTGATAAGGAACCCCGGATTCTCAAGGAAACCGGAGGGTTTTCCTGTACTGAAGCAGTCAATTCCCTGGCATTTAGCCCTGATGGCAAGATTTTGGCGAGTGGAAGTGACGACAAAACCATTCGCTTGTTGGATATCTCCATAGGGAAGGAAATCTGTACCTTCACAGGACATAAAGAAAAGGTTTATTCTGTTGCGTTTAGCCCAGATGGAAAAACTTTAGCCAGTGGTAGTAAAGATAAGACCATAAAGCTTTGGTCTATAGATACATATAAAGAAACATCTATACTCCACGGACATTGTGACGAAGTTTTATGCGTTGCTTTCAGTCCGGATGGCAAGATTTTAGCGAGTGGTGCTGCTAGGAAGGATAAAACTATCAAAGTTTGGTATCTGGCTGAAAATAAATTTTTGACTCTTAAAAGTCATTCTCAGGAATTGGGAGGAATTCATTCTATTGCTTTCCATCCAGATGGAAAGCAGATCGCAAGTGGTAGTACAGACAAGACAGTTAAGATTTGGGAACTGTCAAGCGGTCAAGAACTCCGTACTCTTACAGGACACTCAGATGATGTGTTTTCTGTTACCTTCAGTCCAGATGGCAAGCAGATTGCAAGTGGTAGTAAAGACAAGACAGTAAAACTTTGGCAGGTGGACACAGGGCAGGAAATACGTACTTTCACAGAGATTGAAGAGCCAATTTATTGCTTAGCTTTCAGCCCAGATGGTAGGACGCTAGCAGTTGGTGGCAATGGTGATAATAGTGTCATGTTATTGCCTTGCAATTGAGGCTGGCACAAGTTAAAAGCGCCAGTTTGCTCTTCTTATCAACTCAAACATTGGCAAATCGACTTCTCCAGGAACAATGTAAAACAAGATTATATTTATAAGAAATTTTGGAAAATGTTAAGACGGATTAACCGTTATAAAATTTGGTAAATTTATAGACTAGCATCAACTGGACAATGCTACTTTAAAGATAGGCACCCAGAAGTTAGAAGTTTATCTAACATCTTAGTATTAGAGCTTGTGCCTCCCGCTCTAATCGATTCGCAATCATTTCTCAGTTGTTGTGTTTTGTATAATGTGTTTTCGCCTAAGTTGAGTGATGAGTTCTGGAGGTTTTTGAACGTATCAACAAACATGCCTGCCTAGCTGGAATAAAGAACACACAATTGTGAATAGACTGGTTGCGAAACTTGTCCACCTTAGTTTAGTTACTTTCCTCTGATTTTTAACTCTTCTAAATCGTCTCAAACAAATAAACCGCCGAAAGCCGCTGATAGATTCCATCGTAGCTTTCGGCGGTTTAATCTTAATGACTCGTTAAAGTAATCACAGTCACTTCCGGTGGGCAAAACAAACGTCCTGGTGAATAGGTTCCTAACCCACGATTAATGTAAAGCTGGTTCGTTCCCACCTTGTGGAAACCCTGCGCCCATTCCCAGTGTTTCACGACTTTAGAACAGTCTGCCCGCAAAAATGGTATCCATCGCCGCAGTTTTCTGGGAAGTTTGCGAACCGCCTGCTTATAGTACATCACCACAGGACCAATTCCTGGGAGTACGATTTGACCACCGTGGGTATGACCAGACAGTTGCAAATCTACTCGCCATTTTTGCAAAATCTCAGCACTATCTGGGTTATGGGATAGTACGATGCAAGGTGTAGCACCGTCTAGCTGATTCATCACATCTTTAGGGTGAAATTCCCGTGACCAGTAGTCAGCTAGCCCGACGAGTGGTAATTCTTTTCCTAAAGGATAGGCTATTTCATTCCAAAGAACTTTAATATCGATACTATCAAGTGCAGCTGTCACTTCTGCTTTTGAACGGCTGTAATGTAGATCATGATTGCCAAGTACGGCATAAACCCCAGCGCGACTTTGCAGATGTTTGAGTCGTAGCACCAGCTGATGAATTGGTGATGGATCGTCAGTCACATAGTCGCCTGTTAATAGAACCAAATCAGGTTCAGCTTCGTTGCTGACTGCGATCGCTTGTTCCAACATTTTTTCCGACAGCCGCTTCCCGTCATAATGCAGGTCTGACATATGTACCAGCTTCGTACCTTGTAACGATGCTGGCAACCCTGCAATATTAACCGTCAACTTCTCGACGCTTAGAGGTCCAGATAACAACCAGTGCATTGCGCTGACATTACTCCTCCTACCAGCGTTTTCAGCTTAACAAATCATCTCTGAATGAGTATAGAATTCTGGACGACTTTTTGAAAAATTTATGAAAGTTTTTGTAAATGTTAAACTAAATCCCGTCTCAATCACAAAGTGATTTAAGCTACTATAGGCTATACTGTATCGCCAAACCAAATCTATGGAGCTTGCTTACATAAAAGACTACAGTCATTTTGAACAGCACGTAGCAACACTTCTCCATAGGGCAGGTTGGACAGTGATAACTACCAAATCAAACCAGCCTGGCTACGATTTAGTTGTTAAAAAAGGAAACTTAGTTGGCGCAGTTCATCTCAAGTGGCTCAGAAACAATGTAGCAGCTCCACAGCTTTTAAAATTTGCCAATTTTTTAGATTCTGATGAGGGAAAAATTTTTAATTTTGGCTTATTTATAACAACAAAAGGTTTCAGCGGACCTACACTCGCTTTAATTAGGTCTTGGGGGAAAGATACTAAAATTCGCTGTGGAATTGCTAAGGAAAATAAACTTGTTGGAATCGATAGCGCTGATTACGAAGATAAAGTTAATCACCACAACTCAACTAAACCAGAAAAGATTTATTTTGGCATTTTTACTTGTAAAGGCGGAGTAGGGAAAACGACTATAGCAGGGCATTTAGCAGGAGCATTTGCACTACAAGGATTTAATGTGGCACTTGTAGATTTAGATCCAGAACAAAATTTGCAAAAACTTGTTGGAGATGGTGTTTTTGTTCCTAATCTTAGAGGGATGGGAACGACGATTGAAGTATTTGATGGTAGGGATTGGCATGAAGATTCCGCCCGTGATTGTAAAATAGTTATTTGCGATTGTTCACCAGCAATTGAACGCAATCCAACAAATTTAGTTGAAAAATTTCACTATTGCATCATACCAACAACCTTAAATCCACTAGGCATAAACAAGCATGGGAAGGTGATTCGAGATACTGTGACAGAAATCCGTCATTTTAACAAAAATGCTCACTTGTTTGTCCTAGTTAATAACTTTAAATATCCCGGTTCTCAAAAATTAAGTCTTTTAAGAAAGGTTTATTTAGAGACGTATAAAGACATTATCAAAACAGATGATAAGTTTCATTGTATAGACCCACAAGAAGTTTGTATTCGTACTAGTGAACAACTTTATTACTGGGGAATACATATTCTGGAAAACCCAGAAAATCCATCCAGCCGATTAGCATTTGACTTGATTGGTGGAAAGTGCTACCCGCGTGATGATTTTATCAGCTTGGCAGATTATATAGAAAGAAAAGCTGGTATCGGAATTTTGCGAGATCAGTAGGTAGAGACGTTGCAATGCAACGTCTTACATTATGAATATGCGAATTATCTTATCTAAACAGAATTGCTTTGTGAAGTACCCATACTTAGCTTCGCTTGAAGTATGGGCTAAGCGCTAAGGCGCACGCTTCGCGAACGCGTCTCATTTGCCGTTGCTCTGTTGGGTACACTCATTGTTGGGTGTCCGGAACTAAATCCGGTCTAAGTCTTACACAGCGTCTCTGGTATTGCTACCTTTATCTCCCCGTGGAGAACCCGCGCAGCCATCCCACTTCCTGGGACAGTTATTATTTTTCGTACATTCCTGTATGGCTTATTTTTTACCGCTTTAGTAGTAGGCGAACCAGTGACCGGAATCTTTCCCCCTTTCTCTCGCTCTTAGACGAGGGTTCGAGTATGACCTCTACTGTGACCGTTTGTTGTGAGTCGAGTGGGTGGGTCAACAACCATCTATATACTATCATTTATGTAGATGTTGTGTAGATGAATATGAATAAAAAAGGATTGAACTTACGGATATCTGAACGTCGTTTAAATAAGCTTAGATTATATGCAGCAAGTAAAGAAAAAACGATGACTCAATTGGTAGAAGACTGGATTGACCGACTGCCGACACCAGAGATTGGCAACTCCTCAGCCATCCCCAGTCCTGTCAATCCTGCGGATTAAGTTGGTCGGGGATGTCTTCATCGTTGCCCGCTGTCCATCCCCACCTTATGAGTACATTGAAGGTGGGGACTTCCGCGATACCGTTAAAATAAAAATCAAAAAACAAGTGACGTTTTATCTCACAGTGAACACATCTCTAACTGAGAATATGTTATGTGCATCTGTCTTTAGCAGCGATCGCCTTTTATGTCTGTAGCAGGGTTAATATCCAGTTCTTAACTTATTAAATGTTTATTAAGTGATGTAAAGCAGTTGCTGGTAAGCGATGTAAGTAACCTAGGCAACTGCGTGTTTAGTAAGCAATCGGAGATTTTTATGACTTTCACTAGCGACTCAAAAACAAAAGAATTAGTAGAACAGTTTCGCCGCTTTGATGTCGATACACAGCTAGCCTTCCTGTGGTTCGGCTACCTAGACATCAAAGATCAACTGACACCAGCAAATCAAACTTCTGCACAAGACACCGCTGCAGCTTTGTACGACACAATCGTAGCACTACCCAAAGAACAACAGCTTCAAGCACAGCGCGATATCGTTGCTGGTGCAGATAGTGAGATTAGCCACGCCTATAAAGCTGTAAGCTCTAGCGCTAAATTGGATGTGTGGTTAAGATTGGCACGGGCTATGGAAGATGGTACTGTTATTCAAGTACCTTCTGATTATGACTTGCCCGCTGAAACAAACGACTTTGTGAATAAAATCAAAGGTTTGGATTTTGAGCAACGCATTGACTTTACTCGTAGCGTAGTTTTCGAGTACGGTGCTAAATAGTCATTCTAACTAGTCATTAAGCTATCACAAACCCGGTTTCTTGGAGAAAGCGGGTTTGTGTGCTTTTGAACTACTGACAGTTATTGTGTGTGTAATTTTTCCCATTCTGGGCGCAGAAGACCATATAGAATTAGGTCAAAGCGCTGTCCCTCACGCTGAATAAAGCTACGTTGGACACCCTCCTGGCGGAACCCTACTTTTTCATGTGCCTTGATCGAACGGATATTGTAGGCGATCGTAGATGATCCTACTCGGTAAAGGTTTAACTCTCGGAAAGCGTATCCAAGAATGAGTTGCAAAGCATCTGTGCCATAGCCTTTACCCCAGTATGCGGGATCGCCGATGGCAATACCCAACAACCCAACCTGATGCATCCATTGGATTTGAAACAAGCCAACGACGCCAATTAAGGTATCATCAGCCAAAGTTCGCAAACGGAAGTGGAAGCTGTTTGGTGAGTTGAGAACACTTGTTTCAAATTGTGTCCAGCCTTCAGGAGTCATCGGTTGTGCTGGATCATTATCCGCAACCCGCAGATACTCGTCATTCTCAGACCATTTAGCAAAATACTCGTTGTCCTGAGGTTTAGGTGCAGCCAGACGAACTAACTTGCCTGTAAAAAGAGGCTTGAATTCCATGTAAGATTCCTTTGTTGATAAGTCTTTGAGGTTGTAAATCAATACAAAAACTGTTCGCACTAGAAGCGGAGTGCGAACTCATACCAATTTGGGCTGTTTGGGAAACAGCTATCAGCCCAAAATGACGTTTTTACTCAATGACAGGCAACAAAGGCAATCCTTAGATTAAAATGTGATATTACATTTGTATTTCTTTTGACTGTAGCTTGTCAAGTCACTTGCTTATAAACCAGTCCATTTGAGTAATGAAAAGCGTGGATTGAACTTTAAAACCATAGATCCAGACAGATTAACACTAGTTATTTATCTGTGTCCATCTGTGTCCATCTGTGGTTCCATTTTCTTTATTCTTAACTTTTAGAACAGTAGTTTAATAAACTTAAATTTTTATTGAAAATTTCATGCAAACAAAGTTTAAGTAAAAAAGTTAAGTATTATAACTTTGCCACAAAGCGACTTGCTGCCTTAGTTCCGACATATCTAAATGATTGCTGGCAAAAGCTTTGCGTAAAAGTGGGTAAGGAATAAAATCATCATACTTTTCAAGTTGTGGTGCTTCAGCATCACTGAGTAAATCTTCATTTTTTATTCTTTGTTCACATAAGGAAAGAATTTCAGAATAAAGATTGTTAATCTTTTGGGGAGCTAATTTAATTGTCAAAAAATAAGGATTATCGCCACTGATACCGCTAATTTCCAATGATTCGCGGCAAAAGCGGTTAAGCAACCTTTCCAAAGTGCGGTAAGCGACAGTACCCATCCAAGGAAAAATGCAGCACTTACCTTTTTCTAATTGCAAAATATTACGTTTATCTAGTCCAGCATCTCTTGCTAATTCACGAACTAACTGCAAACGCTTTAAAGCATTTTTTTGTAAGTAGCTATACTCTACATCCTCAAACAGGACTTGTCGCATCCGTTGCAAAATTCTTGTATGAATGATGCCACTACCACCCCGCCAATAAATACTAGCTTTCCCCTCTACCTGCTTCACCAAAATAATCTTTTTTTTAAAATCAACATCTACAACTTCCCAAGTTTTCCCTGCTAGGGCGAATGAATGTCCGACAGGAGACGGCGTAACGATACTGCCAATTTCTGTATTTCCTTGCTTAACAACATACTCCTGATTATCCGGAAAAACAGCATAAAACTGAAATCTTCCTACCACTTTTTCCCCTGCCAAACCAATAATTAACTTACCTTGCTCGGTTAGGTAAATATGGTCAATATCAATTAAATAACGTAGCAAAAACTTAAAATATTCTTGAGAAATAGCAGCAAAAGTTGGCAGACTTAAAACCTGTTTAGCAAGGGCAGCAGCTTGTAGTTCCCCTGTTGCTACTAAAACGCTCATCGTCTGATGATATAACAAACTCAAAGGATATTTTAAAGGCTTTATCGGTTCAATCCAACGCTCCTCCAAATAAAGTTGAATAATCGCAATACATTGCAAAAGTTGCCAAGGAATTTGTTCCGGTAACGATGCTTCTTTTGATACCTTCTCCTCAGCGCAAACAAACCGCATATCAGCAGCTTCACCTCTTCTTCCAGTACGTCCCAACCGCTGTAAAAAACTAGCAACAGACAGAGGCGATTCCAACTGAATAACTCGCTCTAAATAACCAATATCTATACCCAATTCTAAAGTCAACGTAGCAGCAGTCACCGCTGGTTGATTGAGTTCACGCATAGCAGCTTCAGCCGCTTGACGCAAAGAGGCAGAGATACTGCCATGATGCACATGATAAATATCTGGATACCCCTCAACACCTGCAACTTGACGCAAACAAGCAATAACAGATTCCGTTTGGGATTTATTATTAGCAAAAATCAAACACTTCCGAGACTTACTCAAATTAAAAATATACCTATCATATGCACTTATACCTCCTTCTCTCTCCTCTTTTCCTCTCTCTGCGTTCTCTGCGCCTCTGCGGTTCGTTTCAGAAACATAAAAATGCTCCACAGCAAGTCTAATTTGACGCTTCCCTCCCTCAATATTTGGAGTCATCACCAACTTATCAGTCCCAGAACGCAACCACTCCTCAGCCAATGAGTAATCACCAAGAGTCGCCGATAAACCAATTCTTCTAGGTTGTCTTTGCGTCACCCTTGCCAACCGTGCCAATTGACAAAGAATCTGACAACCCCGTTCCGAACCCATAAACGCGTGGATTTCATCAATGATCACAAACCGCAAATCACCAAACAAACGTACTAACTCATTATGTTTATTAATTAACAAACTTTCTAAAGATTCCGGCGTAATTTGTAAAATTCCCTGAGGATTCTTAAGAAGCTTCATTTTATGACTTTGGCTAACATCACCATGCCAATGACAAACTGGGATATCCGCCTCTCTCAACAAATCATTCAGACGTTCAAATTGGTCATTAATTAAAGCTTTAATAGGACCAATATAGAGTGCGCCAATAGTACTAGAAGGGTTTTCATGTAATAGAGTCAAAACTGGTAAAAAAGCTGCTTCTGTTTTCCCCGAAGCAGTCCCAGCAGCAATTAGCAAATGAGCATCAGTGTCAAAAATAACTTTACAAGCTTCGATTTGAACTGCTCTTAATTCCGTCCAGTTGTGATTGTAAATATATTCTTGAATAAAAGGGGCGAGTCTGGAAAATGTAGCATTGCTCATCTTGTACTTACACCTTGACAGAATTAAGTTAACGCACCCTCTAAGTCTGTGTCCTCTATAGTTTTTTTATAAACTAAATTCCGCAACATCATCCTCATCCGCATCTGCATCCTTACCCAAAACGGTAGGTTTAAAATTAGCACCATGAATGAGTTCACCAAAAGAAAGATTTGGATTTTGATAAAGAATATTCAACACACTAATAAAATCTCGCACAATTTCACCTGGAGTCAGCAAAGCTTCTGTACCCAATCGGTTAACAATTTCTTGGATAAAATCTTTCAAGTCACGGCTTTTTAAAGTCTTTTCGTAACCAAAGTTAATCGCATGAATTTCTGTTAATCTTTGCAAAAGCGCGAGGATTTCTTCTTCTGTTAGTGTGTTAAGCCGCATCACTGGTCCCATATACTCCTGCACACCTGCTTGAGTCACAAAACGACTTTCTTTTGTCCGTCTTCGCCAAGCAGCATCGGCAAAAAGCCCCCGATTTGGGTCTTCTAAAAATCTTATAGTACCACCAAGAAAAATACCAAGATGCTCTGCTTTACACTGCATGGTGTCGTTGAACATCCCCAGCAGTCTGTTATAGTTTTTTTCCCGCGTTACTGTAGGAGAGATCTGATATAAATGTGCCGCTTCATCAAGCAGAATTAAAAGACCTTTATAACCAATTTCAGCAACAAATTTAGCGATGAGTTTGATGTAGTCATACCAACTTTCATCATCAATGATGACACGCACTCCTAAGGCAGCTTTTGCCTCAATTTTTGTTGTAAATTCGCCCCGTAGCCATCGTAGTGCGGCATTTTTTAAATCATCATTATCCAAGCGGTAACCACGCCAATAGGCAACAATGACGGTGCCAAAATCAAATCCGTGAACTAAATCCTCAATATACTGAACAACTTCCCTAATTTTTTCTTCAACTTTGTCATCAAAACCTTCGTCATTGGGACGCATTCCGGTTTCTTTAGCGACTTCTTGTTGGATTTTATTAATCCATCCTTCCAAGATGGAAACCAACGCACCACCATCTGGACGAGTTTTTGTGGCGAGGTGACTCATTAATTCTCGATATGTTGCCAACCCTTCGTTGTTACTTCCTGCGAGTCGGCGTTCCCAGCATAAGTCAGCATCTGCTACAACAAAACCTTGTTCCATAGCACGGTTACGAAGCAGTTGCAGCATAAAACTTTTGCCTGAACCGTAATTGCCAATGACGAAGCGAAATGCTGCTATCCCTTCTGCTATATCATCAAGATTTTGCAATAGGCTTTTGAGTTCTTGTTCCCGTCCTACTGCTATGTGTTCCAGCCCAACTCTGGGTACGACTCCCGCACCAAGAGAATTTATCAAAGCAGTCGATACTTTTTTTGAGATTTTGAGCTTTGTCATCTAGATTACTGCACCTCATTTTTCTCGTTCCTACGAAGGGCGTGGCAAGGCATTCAGTGGGCTGCTGCTTCCTGTAATTTACCAAAGGTAGAGCATAATTGTGAAAGCGTTCCCAGGCTAAACCTGAAAATGAGAATTTGCTATAAACATTTAATTTAATGAGGTTTGTCCAGCCATTTTGCCCTCGTACATTACAATAATTTTTTTTACATTGGTCATATGTTCTTGATAAATTTCTGGCGTTTCCGAACTTGGATTAATTATTAATTCACCAATCGTATCATTAGCATGTTCATTAATGGAATCAATCAGTAAATTTGGCATTGTAATATTTTCTTCAGCAATTTTTTTAATAGCAGCATTAGGGTTATCCTGCTCTAAGATTGCTTTTAATACCTGAATTTCATAACTGTGTAGCTGTTCGATAAATTCAGCCCATTCTTCAGAGAAATTTTCTAGCTGATCGCTAGTCTCTATTGGTTCTAAGGATTCTATGAATTCAGAGAAAGGAAACAGATCAACGCTCGCTTCCTGTTCGTTTTCATTCAATTGTTCCTGAGTAGTCAGGGTTTCCATTTGGTGAAGGAGTTCCCAAACTTGGCTTTGCAACTGGTCGCGTTCGTCTTGCAAGACTGAGACTTGCCCTTGTAACTGTTGTAGTTGAGTTTGTTGTTCTGCAAGTTGGGTTTGCAAGGAATTCAGGTTTGCTTCTATAAGTTCTTTCTCAGCTTTTTTATCTAAAATAAATTGCTTTTGCTGATTTTCCTGAGCTTCTAACTCTTGTATTTGGACTCGTAACTCGTGTAATTTTTCTTCTAATTGAGGCTTTAATCTGTTCAGTAGAGTTAAGTTACTTTCTAATTCTTGTTTTTGCTGCTGAAGTTCACTTATATGAGCTTGCAGTTGAGTGATTTCAGCACGCGAAACATTATGGTTCAATTCTAAACGACGTTTTTCTGCTGTTAGTGCCGAAAAGGAATTATTGAGTTCTACTTTTGATTGATCTAATGCATGAAGTTCATTTTGTAAATAGTTTATTTGTGCTTCTAACTGTTTTTTTTCTAGAACGTAAGTGCTTAGCTCTCTATTGAGAGTATCTCTTTGGTTACGTCGTTCTAAGACTTGGTTTTGTAGCTTGCTTGACTCTGCATATAATGAAGCGTTATGTGCTTCAATTTGATTCATTTCTGCAACAAAACGCGACTTTAACCCCTCAAGGTCTCTAATTCGCTTTTGTAGAGAATCTAAAATGAGCATTTCATGATTTCTTCTTCTTTTATCTACAAATAATGCTGATAGATATGTCGCAGGTACAGTGATTACACCTGTGAGAACGGCTTTGTTAAAATCCCAGGTAAGGACGAGACTAAGACCAAAACTCACGCCAAAGGCAACTATACCTATAATAAGTCGATTGCTCACCGTTGCTGATTGCATATTGCTTGTTTTTAACATAGTCAAGTCGTCAACCTAAGCATTTTTTAAATTACTAAGCCTCACACTGTCGCTGGAAAAGCTATCGGTGTAATCATTTTCGTACAACAATAAAGAAAAATTAAAAATGAAATTTCTCTATTTCATAATTCTGTGTTCGCTGGAGAGTGGGTTGAACTCGATAGTGTCAAATCTGCTTTTAAGAAATCAACAAATTGTCTTGCTGTTCTTCCAGAACGACCATTATGGCGAGTCGCCCACTGTAAAGCTTGGCGTTCCAAATCTTCCTGACTGATATCGATTCCAGCTTGTGCCGCAAGATGCCGGATAATTTGTAAGTAAGTTTTCTGATCAGCTCCTTCAAAAGTTAAGGTCAACCCAAAGCGATCGCTAAAAGAAAGCTTCTCTTGCATAGTATCCCATGCATGAATTTCTTCGTTGTCCTTGGGAGATGGTCTATCGGCAAAAAACTCTCGAATTAAGTGGCGGCGGTTGGAAGTAGCATACACGACAACGTTTTGCGGTCGTGCAGTTAAATTACCTTCCAAAACCACTTTGAGTGCTTTAAAAGCATCGTCATCTTCTTCAAAAGACAGGTCATCGACAAAGATGATAAATTTCTGTGGGACACCGCGCAACTGCTCCACAATTTTTGGTAAATCTTTCAATTCAGATTTTGCCACTTCCAGTAAGCGTAAGTTGCGATCGCCATACTCCTTCAACAAAGCTTTTACCAGAGAAGATTTTCCCGAACCGCGACTCCCGTAAAGTAAGACGTGTAGCGCTACCTGTCCAGATAATAAAAACTCTGTGTTTTTCAACAAAGCTTCTTTTTGCGACTCGTAACCCACGAGTTGACTCAACTCAACTGAATCCGGATAGCGTATTCCGATAAACTGCCCAGCTTGCCAACGCAAAGCCTTATACTCTGCAAATAAACCTGTACCAAATTGGCGATAATAAGCTGCCAATTCTTTCACAGCATCAGCCCAATTTTCCAACTGTTGTAGTTTCTCTATGAGCGGTAATTCGTGAATTCCTGCTACTCTATCCTGCTCTACATACCACACAACTGGTGAAACGGGTAGATGAGCAACGGCTTGCACCCACTGACTCAAAGCAGCGCTGCTGCACTCATAAAGATTTTGCAACGCTTGTAAATCATGCTGAACTGCTGCTACTAGTGCAGGCGGTAAATTCTCAAATTCTTGCTGTTGAGCTAGCTGAGTAAAAGGATTATCTGCTCTCAGAATTTGAGTCATCAGATACTCCTCCCAGTTTTGATGTCTGGCAGCTAAGCACTTGAAGTAATTGCCGTATGCCTGGAGACAACTCTGCGCGTCCGCATCAGTGTAACGTATTGCTTGTAACAGGTCAAGATATGCAATCCCCACTTCGCCTTGGAGGACGGATTGGTAGAGTAAGAGGGACGCTGCTTGGCGCTGGAGAAATTGAACCTTTGCGATTGCTCTATTATCCATCAATCAATTATGGTGATGTAGCTAAATAGCTATGGTAAATTGTCTGCCGATGCTTGCAGCAAAATCAAAATCTACATAGGTTTTAACAATGACTTTAGGTATTGTTGCAGCCCTTGCCTATGGCATCTTAGCTATTATCGGTGGCATCATTGGCTACCGTAAAGCGAATAGCAAAGTTTCTCTTATTAGTGGTATCATCAGTGGTTTACTACTGATGATTGCTGCTTTTGTCCATCTCCAAGGACAAACTTGGGGTTTGACGTTAGCAGCTGTGATCACTGGTGTTTTGATAGTTGTCTTTGGATTTCGACTGGTTAAAACACGCAAATTTATGCCTGCGGGATTCATGACTATTTTAGGTGTGCTCGCACTAGCGACGATGGTAACTCAACTGGCGGTACTGAGGTAGCATAAGCTTACTCGTCATAACCATTCTCGGTTTTTGAACGCACGGGCTTGGCTACACAGGCAAAACCTGCCTGTGCGCTATCCTTGTGGCTTTCCGCAAGGGTAGCGCATATTCTATTGCCCAAGGTGTGTTGCAACTGATGCCCTAAACTTCCAGCCTCTAGGCATTCATCAATTTTTTCTATGAAGTCTATAGGCTTTTGTCGTAATTCATCCTCCATTTCTAGCGGTTTTTAGGTAAATGAACCACATTTGTGATCTCGCTTCCATTCCTCTTTACTTATAGGACAGAGGAACCTTGAATCTTTCCCCCAACCCTAGTAGGGAAGGAGGGTTAGGTTTATTGGCGTAGTCTAATTAACAGCAAAATTGCTGTAAACGTAGTGCGTCACGTTTACGTACACGCCCGTAGAGTTGTGCCTCCTTTAAAAGGGCAACGCTTACGCGTAGAGTAACACCCTACCTCAGCAATATTTGCTGTCAAGTGTTTTTTTCTTTTCAGAGTTTATTAAAAAATGTTTTTGAGTTTAAGAAGAAGTCAAAACATCAGTTCATCTGTTTATTAAAAAATGTTTTTGAGTTTAAGAAGAGGTAAAAAATTTTGTTGATTAGCATTCTTGGGATTCTCAATAAAATGTTGCATAAACTACAGAAAATAGAATTTTATTTTCTGGTAAAAAATTCCTAGATCAAAAGCACAATCAGTAACTTCTCTGAAGTCATTTGATACTTCACAAAAATGTAAGCTTCGCAATAGCGTTGCTGTAAGAATTTCAGCTACTAGTCATTCTAAAAAGCAAGATTGCTTCGTAGCAAAGTCATTGGTAGCTCCGGAAATTAACTCAGATGTCATGTACTTTAGGATGTCATCTAAAGGAGGAGAAGAGGTCTGTTAATGTATATTTATCATCCAAAAGTTATAAGCCATTATGAGCATCAAAATGCAAATTTACAAAAGTTGATTTATAGACTTAAGTATGTAGACACAGACATTTGAAAGATTTGGCTGAACACTTACGCAAAATTTAAAGCAATAGTAAAGGTAGGATTGCCATTTTGGCAGGTTCATTTTAGAAAAATCGGATATTAGTAGATTGTGCCAATCGTTATTGATACTCGCACGCTTGGTTGCTATCTACTGAATACTGTTGAAGCGAAGCCAATACTGAAATAGCGGATTATCCAAGCAATTTTACGCTATAGGAAATAATACATGGTACTTTCACTATCTTCTCATAATGTTATCCAGTATCTGCATAAAGCAGGTCTGTGTAGCTCAGAAGAAGGCGTATATGCCGATTCTGAATTACTGCTAACTAGCATGAAAAATTGCAATTTGCTTGTGAATTTGAATGGAAATTACAAGCTGCTGGTTAAACAGGAACGATACATTAATAATGATGCCAACTCCCATGAGTTTTTCAATGAATGGCTGTTTCACCAATTGCTTCAGCAGTTTCCAGTTTTAGGAAATATTCCTGCGATCGCATCTTTATTAGTGCATTTTGATGAAGAGAAATCTATTCTTGTTCGCAATTACCTAAAGGAATATTTTGAATTAGCAAGTTTCTATCAAAAAAGTTTGTCCTTTCCCAAAGCAATTGCAAGCGCTATTGGCACCAGCTTGGGAGCGCTACATCGTGCTACTTTTAATCGCCGAGAATATCGTGATTTTATGGCAACTGCTCCTCAGGGACAGTTTCGCTATCAATTTTATAATCCAGCGCAAGGAATAGGGTCAATTGGCTCTGAGATTTTTGGAAATGTTCCCACAGATGCACTGAAATTCTACGTTCTTTATCAACATTATGAAAGTTTGGAAGCCGCAATTGCAGAATTAGCATACGAATGGAATCCCTGCTGCTTAACTCATAATGATTTAAAATTGGAAAATATTTTAGTCCATTCAAGGTGGGATCAGTTAGATAATTGTCTTGTACGACTCATTGACTGGGAAGCTTGTGCTTGGGGAGATCCTGCTTTTGATTTGGGAACTTTAGTAGCAAGCTATCTAAAAATTTGGTTAGAAAGTCTAGTGGTAGATCCCACTATCGAGTTAGAAGAATCTTTGCTTCTAGCAGCGGTACCATTGGAAGTTCTCCAACCGTCAATAATAGCCCTAACTCTGGCTTATCTTGATTCTTTCCCAATGATTCTTGAGTATCATGGCGACTTTGTTCAACGAGTTATTAAGTTTGCGGCTTTAGTTCTGATTCATCAAATTGAGGAAAAGATTAAGCATCACAAATACTTTGATAACTCAAGTATTTGTATGCTCCAAGTTGCTAAAACTTTACTCACCAAACCGCAAGAGTCTGTGCTGACTGTTTTCGGGATTGCAGAGTCAGAGATTATAAAACATTTTGCGAACTTCCCTCAATTCTCTCACCCAGAACCAGAGAATAACTTGCTTCGCCTTTATTACGACAAAACTCGTTTGCGTGGTTGTTAATACGAGAAGGTGACGATAATGGAGAAGTCAATAAACAATCGACTTCTTACAAAAGTATGATTTGGATATTTAGAACCGCAGATGCAGACAGATAAATTATCTGTGTCCATCTGTGTTTATCTGTGGTTTAATTTTCCAAAAATTGCCAAAAAATTTCATTTCGCACTTTTGTTTAATTACTACCCTCCCTGAATACTCGCGCTCGTCGCAAAGCGTCCCGTGAGGGATACCCTCTCTACCGTACTCTCTCATTTAATAAGTTCCAATAATGCTAGAGTCATCTACCAAACCGCTGCTAAATTCTCTATTAGATATTGCTAGCAATATCCAAATTGAATCTAACTTTTGCATTCGCCACCCTAAATATCAACCCTTTGCTCTACCAGCCAAAATAGCAGAGCGATTTCGGCAAAATCCGCCAGCATTACAACAGAAGTATCTTGCTCTACTTTTGCGAAATTTCCTTCACGGAATATATTACAACGGCTCGCTACAAACCACATTGTCACTTGATGGTGATGCGAGTCATAACTTAGCATACAAAAACCTAGAGAGCCATTCGATTTTAGAGATTGATTGGCAATTTTACGAGCAATTACATACCAGCAATCACGGTACAGGTTACTTTGATCCTGGTTGGCAGGTGTTGCGACGGGAACCAGATGGTAGTATCGCAGTTACTAAAGGCGGTTTGACATTGTATGTTGAGTACAATAGCAACCTAGAACCATCAACGCAGAGCGCCAAAGTAGGAGAGTATATTAATATCTGGATGCCTAAAAACCGACTGGAAAACGGTTTTTACGTAGCGGTTAGTAATGTCGGACAGGATTTACAGGTTCACCCAGATGCTGGTTTGGGCGCAGGGCGAATTTACTTTAATGTCACTCCATTTGGTGCGACCGCCCTCATGAACAGCCTCACACAGCAACTGAACGCTGCTGGAATTCCTTTTAATTTTCAGGTTTTACATAATCCATTAGCCTATGGGCGCTACGACTCAGGAGTGCTGTGCTTTGAACGCGAAGACTACCTAGCAGTGCGAAAAGTCCTTCAGGCTGTCTATGCAGATTATCAATCGCATTTTCACAAAGAAATCCCCTTATTTACCAAATTTTTGGCACCAGGGCTAGGTTTAGCTGAAGAAGTCAGCCAAAAATTTGCAGCACAAGAAAGTTTTGGAATGAATCGGTGTCAAATTGTAGCTAATGCTTTGTTGGAAGCTTGGCAACAAGGTAACAATTCAACGCACGAGCGAATGAGGGCAATTGAGCTACATTTTACTCGGTTCGGCATTGATTTACAGCGTCCCTACCTCAATCCTTACTCTGAGGATATTTACTACGAACTAAACTGATAAAACGAATGGTTGCGGTAAAATTATTTACTATAGCCGGCAAATAGTCTGCTATATATTTTTGAATTTTGAATTTCTCAAAATGCCTTTTACATATAACCGCACCGTTCGCTTTCAAGATACTGATGCTGCTGGAGTCGTTTACTTTGCTAATATCTTGGCTATTTGTCATGAAGCTTATGAAGAGTCTCTAGTTGTATCTGGCATTAACCTCAAAGATTTTTTCACCAATCCATCTGTGGCTTTTCCCATTGTTCATACTAGTGTGGATTTTTTCCGTCCGCTGTACTGTGGGGACAATTCGGTTATTAGATTAATGCCACAACAGCTTAGTGTTGATAGGTTTGAAGTCGCTTATGAAGTAATAGTTGGTGAGGTGATGGCTGCTAAAGCAGTGACTCGACACGTTTGTATTGAGACAAATAGCAGAACTAAAAGAGAGTTGCCAGAAGAAGTGACGGAATGGTTGGAGGCGAACCGCCGAGGCGCAGAGAGCGTAGAGAGAAGAAAGTCAAGAGAGGTTCTTTGAAAGAGTTAGGAAACGAACCGCCAAGACGCCAAGAACGCCAAGAAGAAGAGAGGTTATTAAAGAGAGTTTTGAAGAAAACTTGTGGCTATTTGCTGTAGCTGTTGGCGATTGATTTTGCCTTGAGAGTTGCGAGGTAGGGTTTGTACAGGAATCCAATGTTTGGGAATTTTAAATTTGCTAAGTTTCTGTTTTAGGAGATTTCGGATTTCTAAATCAGAAGTCTTCGAGTTTTTCGGAATGTAAATTGCTGTGACTGCTTGTCCCCAAAGTTTATCTGAGATGCCGATGACACAAACATCTGCTACCATTTGTGTTGCTCTAATGGTTGATTCAATTTCGATTGGATAGACATTTTCACCACCTGTAATAATTTTGTCGCTGTTACGTCCAACGATATGTAAATAACCTTGGTTATCTAAAAACCCCAAATCATCTACCCGCAAATATTCCTGATTATCCCAAGGATTAGGATAGTAGCCTAAAGCTAGAGATTGAGAATAAATTGTGATATTTCCTATTTGATTTGAATTCAATTCCTCGCCTTGCTCATTGCAAATTTTTACAGAGGCATGGGGAAGGAGTTGAGTACAGCTATCTTTCCCATTAAGAAAATCATCGGGTTTGAGGGTAGCAATTTGTGAGGCAGTTTCTGTCATGCCATAGGTGGGAGCTAATCGGATGTTATAATATCTTGCTTTTTCTAAAAGTTCGTTCCAAGCTGGCGCACCTCCCAAAAGTACGGTTTGAAATTGGGATAACCAGTCAGTTAATTCTGGATTTTGTAGAAGACGCTGTAACTGTGTTGGTACTAAAGAAATACAAAATTTTGATTTTTCAATAGTACTTGTTTGATTTTTGATTTGACCATATTCTAAGTCTTTAAATGGCTGAATAACGAGTTTTCCACCAGTATTGAAGGAGCGCATAAATTGCATTAAACCGCTGACATGATAAAGCGGTAATACGCAAAAGGAATTAACTTGATTGAGCGAAAAATGTTCTGTAAATCCTCTTACGGATGCCATTAAAGTTTCCCAGCTATGAATGGCAAACTTCATCTTTCCCGATGAACCACCAGTGGGAATCATGATGAGTGCTGTGTCAGGAAATGACGAGGTGGGGAGGTGGGGAGATGAAATTTTTGAATTTTGAATTTTGTAGACGCCCCTTGGGCGGTGAGACAGCGCTGCAGGAGGGTTTCCCTCCGTAGGCGACTGCGAACCCGAAGGGCTTCCCGCAGGGTATTTTGAATTGTTTTGTCCCCAATTTCTTGTCCCTAGTCCCCAAATTAAATCTGGGTTGACTAAATCAAAAACCTGTTGCCATTCTTGTTTTCCCCAATCGGGATTGCAAAGAAAAATCGGACAACGAGCAGCACAAGCGGCGAGAAACCCTGCTAAAAACCGCACTGGATCGCGTTCAGCTAGGAGAATTTTCAGTGGTGTGCCTCGATAATATGAAAACTGCGTTAATTCTAAATACAGTTGTTCGCTTAACTGGGCAAATAAATCGCTATCATCACAAATTAACCAGTCTTTAGGTAGAGGCTGGTAAAATGTTTGCTGCACAATATTTTCTAGAGTTTTTTCCATAAAGCTTCTGGCAAAGTTTCTTCTTGGGCAAACCAATGGTTGACACCAAAACCTACTGCTCTGTTACCCTGAGATAATTCAGCGGCTAGCTGGAGCGCTGCTTGTCTACCAATTGCGGTTTCAAAAACGGATGAAAAGACAGCATCAATTTTATGCTGCTGACAAAACTGACGCAGGCGAGATGGTGAACCGACTATCCCAGGCTTAATTACAAAAATTCCTCGCCAACCTTGTTTGAAGCATCTGGTTAGTTGGTTAAGTGTGGCGACAGACTCATCTAGGGCGATCGCCGTCTTATAGTCATGAGTTAACTCCAACATCGCCTGAAATTGATCCACAGACAAAGGCTGTTCAATAAATTCAATTTCTAGGGATAATTGCTCATTTGCCTTGATATTGTCGCAAGCCCGCAGCCATACATTAGCTTCTTTAAGCTTGAGTCCGCCATTGGCATCTAATCGTAGTTTTGCAGAGGTTGGCAAAGTTTGAGCAAGTAATTCAAAAATTTCTAGTTCTTTGGCAATGGGATAGACACCAATTTTCCATTTAAAAGTCCGGTATCCCTGCTCCCACAGACTTTGCCAGGTTTGTAGTGCTGCTTCTCCAGCTGGTAACAAACCACTGTAGCAAAAAAACTTGGCGTTCTTGGCGTCTTGGCGGTTCGTTTCCCAAGCGGACTCAAACCCAAATTGACACGCGGGTAATTGATCCGGGATAGAGAAAATCATCTCTTGTGTGATTTCCTCTGAAAGCTCGTGGCAAAATTCTAGAGCTTGTTCTAGAGTTTCCGAACCAAACCAGCTGATGGGTGCAATTTCCCCCCAGCCGATTTTTCCTGTTTCATCGGTGAGACGCAGGATAATACCTTCGCGAATATCCCAGGTTCCGTGACTTGTGGTGAGCGATCGCACAAATCTCTGCTGATAAGGACGAAACTCAAATCGATATCGCATCAAAAGCCTGCAAGCAAAAATCCCAAACCCAACAGCAAGCAACTCCAAAAATGGACTGATACGGCAATGAATTTACAGTTACTTACTTTTTCCGGGTGGTTATGATTTTGCTGAACATGACTGCATAACTTTTTCGCAAACGGTAAACTTGCAAAACTTAGTAAAGTCCACACGGGGAAAATTCCACAAACCACAAACAGCAAAGTTAGGGCATAAATGCTACCAGTAAACCAAGTTAACAAGTCAGCCGCTTTTTGTGTTCCTATCCGCACAATTGGGGAACGTTTTCCTGCTGCTATGTCATCCTCAACTTGGTGAAAGTGCGAACAAAACAAAATTAAGCTTGTAGCAATTCCAACAATCACCGAAGCTGCGAAACTCATCATTGACCAGCTACCAGTTTGACTGTAATATGCTGCTGCTATAGCCAAGGGACCAAAGGCAAAAAAGCAAATGATTTCCCCTAAACCCTGGTACCCTAGACGAAAGGGAGGTCCTTGGTAAGTGTAGCCCAAAGCACAACAAAGCACAATGATTCCTATGACGGTTAAGTCTTGTTGCCACCAAGCTATTGCTAGTATTCCCAGCAAACCCAGACCTAAAAATAAATTTCCCAACCAAAATATTAATAGCTTATTGCCTGTTAAATTCACCAAAGAATGGTGTTTATTTTTGTCAATCCCTGTTTCAGAATCAAAGACATCATTACTAAGATTCTCCCAAGCTAGGATAAAAATTGCCGCGACTGAGAAAGTAGAAAAAACTGCTCCATGAAACATTTTAGTTTCCGCAAACGCGATCGCCGTTCCTACCCAGATGGGCATCAGAGCAACGCTGTACATTGGCGGTTTTATTGCCGCCATCCATAACTTAGTGTTGGGATAAGAAATCAGCTTTGTAGTCATCAGTCGTGATTAATGAAATTGCCAACAACTTTTTGGGCAAAAGTTCTTATGGTTTGTAAATACACCATATACAGACAACACATTCAAAAAAGCCACTTTTGTTGTAAGAGTGAAGCATTGATCAGGTGCATTCAGGCTATAACCTGGTTATCCTCTGTCTCACTCTCAAATGACAGCATAAACTTGGCACTGCAATCAGGTTTTTGCCAAACCACAATCTGGCAGAGCCACTACGCTGGTTACAAGGCGACTGTTTTGTGTTACCTGTAGAAATACGACCACGAATTATCACTCTTTTGGAAGTTAACTTTAGAAAAATTTACTCTTTCTAGATCCATGACAGTTTCTCCATGTAACGCTGACTTTTTTGTATATAATAAGGAACTATGCCGCTTTCTTTTAGCTGTTCAGCAAAATTGCATCAGGAATAATGTCACACAAATTGCTAGTCTTTCCCTGGAGATTGACAGAATTGACCCCTTAGTTGTACTTGAGCGCCTGGCACAACCAAATAGAATTAATTTTTATTGGGAGAATAAAGGAAAAAAGGAAGCGCTTGCTGCTGTTGATGCTGTTGCTAAATTAGAAATTGTAGGGAAAGACCGTTTCGCTAAATCAGAAGAGTTTATCAAAGAGTGTCTTCAAAATATAGTTTGCTTTTCTAGGACAAATCAAGCTTTTTCAGGAACTCAATTTTTATGTAGTTTTAGTTTTTTTGACCAAAATACCCAACTAGACTATCCATTTCCAGCAGCTACCATTTTTCTCCCACGTTGGCAAGTGGCTGTTAAAAATGAACGTTGTGTATTAGTTTTAAATACAATTATCAATTCTGACGTAAATATTCAAAGAATTCTGCAAATTTTCTGGCGCAAGATTGAAATTATCAACTCTATAGGATATGACTCGCAAACTCTTGATTATTCTTTGCCAAAATTTAGCAAACAATCGGTTGCGAATCCTCAAAAGTATAAGCGTTCCGTCTTGTCAGCGTTGGACAAAATTCGCTCTAATGATTTAAATAAAATTGTTTTGGCAGATGCACTTGATGTGAGGTCAAATGCTCCTTTTAACTTAATTCAATCGTTAAATAACCTGCGACAATTGCATCCTAATTGTTATGTGTTCTCTATAGGTAACGGCAAGGGACAGAATTTTATCGGGGCAAGTCCGGAACGCTTAATTAGTATTGAGCAACAACAGTTAATGACTGATGCTTTGGCTGGTTCTGCACCACGGGGTAAAACACCTGCTGAAGATGCTGCTAATGCCAGTTGTTTACTCAATAGCATGAAAGAAAGGCACGAACATTCGTTGGTGATTGATTTTATCACTCAAGGTCTGTCTGAGCTGGGTTTGTCACCTCAAGTCTTAGCACCTCGGTTGCGGCAATTATCTAACATCCAGCACTTGTGGACGCCGATTAGCGCCGGAGTTCCTGATAAAGTACATCCTTTAAAGATAGTCGCCCAACTGCATCCTACACCAGCAGTTGCAGGTGCTTCCAGAGAAGTTGCTTGTGATGAAATTCGTCGTTACGAAAGTTTTGAAAGGGGTTTATACGCTGCGCCACTGGGTTGGGTAGACTTGGAGGGAAACTGTGAGTTTATTGTGGGAATTCGTTCAGCACTCATAGATGGCGATCGCGCCCGACTTTACGCAGGTGCTGGTATCGTTGCTGGTTCTGATCCCGACAAAGAACTTGCAGAAGTTCAACTCAAACTACAAGCGTTGCTCAAAGCATTAGTTTAGAATTTTGTGTAATGCGTGTAACAATTGCTTAACCGTGTAGGGCTTTGGCAAAAATGTTTCGACGCCAACCGCTTGCGTCCGTTGCTTGTTGTCTGAAAGTCCGCTGGTAGCCATAATCTTGACACATGGGTTCATTTTTAGCAAAGCACGGATGGTGGTTAAACCATCCATCACTGGCATCATCATATCCACCAACACGACTTTAATTTCTTCCCGATTTTGAGCGTACGATGCAAGCGCCTCAATGCCATCACAAGCTGTCAACACTTTATAGTTATAGTTTTCCAGCGTGATTTTGGTAATCTCTCGAATTTCAGTCTCATCATCAACTACCAAAATTAATTCTCCATTTCCCCTAGGCAATTCCAAAGTTTCTGCTGGCGGCGTTTGGTTCTCTTGGACTGCTTTTAAAAAGACCTGAAATTCTGTTCCTTTACCAACAGTGCTAGAAACACTGATAAAACCGCTGTGGCTTTTCATAATGCCAAGCACCGTTGAAAGACCAAGCCCTGAACCTTTGCCAACGTCTTTGGTTGTAAAGAAAGGCTCAAAAATTCTATCCAAGACTTCAGCGGGCATACCAATTCCAGTATCCCTGACGCTGATCACAATGTGGGGTCCAACAGTTGCATCAAGATTCATCCGCGCATAGTTTTCGTCAATCAAGAAATTTTCGGCTGAAATACTCAAAATACCGCCTTTTGGCATTGCATCGCGAGCGTTAATAACCAAATTTATAAGCACCTGATGCAGTTGTGTTGCATCTCCAGACACAGTCCAAAGATTTGGTGCTATATCAGTGCAAAATTCGATAGATTTGGGAAATGTCTGTTTGGCAAACTGCTCAATTTCCAATATCAAATGCCGTAGTTGTAAAATCGTGCGCCGACCTTCGACACCGCGTGCAAACGATAGCACTTGCTTAACCAAAGCCGCACCACGTTGAGCGTTTGTTTCTAATGTCTGAAGCAGCTGCTGGTTCTGCTCATCAGAAATTTTCATCTGCAAAAGTTGAGCAGACATGAGCATCGGAGCCAGTATATTATTGAGGTCGTGGGCAATACCGCTGGCAAGTGTGCCGAGGCTTTCCAGTCGTTGAGCGCGAAGAAACTGTGCCTGGAGTTGTTTCTTTGCTGTGATGTCGGTGTTTACAGTCAGAATTGATTTTGGCTTCCCGTGTTCATCGCGCACGAGTGTCCAGCGAGTTTCAACAATAACTTCCTTGCCATCTTTTCGGACTTGGCTCAATTCACCATACCACTCGCCTGCCAAGTTCACTTGAGACAAAGCTTCTTGGAGTTGCGACGAAATTTTTTTATACAAAAACTCGTTAGCGTTCCTACCTAAAGCGTCTTTTGCTTTCCAACCGTAAAGACGCTCAGCGCTCCTGTTCCAAAAGACAATTTTGTTTTCTAAATCTCTAACCACAATGGCATCTGTCGCGACATCCAGCCAAGCCGCTTGTTCGCCGATTTTCTGTTCTGCTAGTATCCGCTCGGTAATGTCCATTCCGACACCGAGCATACGGACTGCTCTACCAGTTTCGTCATAGTAGACTTGCCCTTTATTTCCTATCCAATGCAGCGCACCATCAGGTGATACTAATCGAAATTCGGCTTCATAATCTGTCCTATTTTCAATAGCATCTGTAATGGCAGCAAGGACGCGATCGCGATCTTCAGAATAAACAGCATTGAGAAAATCTTCAAATGTATGGTCATGGGAGCCTAAGGGAAGACCACAGAGCGGTTCCATTGGGTTACAATCCACAACATTATTGGTTGTGATGTTCCAGTCCCAAGTTACCATGCGGGCTGCTTCCAGAGTTAACCTCAATCGCGCTTCGCTGTCTTGCAGTGCTTCAAGCGTCAGCTTTTGCTCTGTGATATCCATGCAGGAACCAATGTAACCCGCAAAACTACCATCTGAATGGAATCTTGGGGTACCTGTATCTAATAACCAACGATACTCACCATCAAAACGCCTGACGCGATATTCCATAGTGAAACTGCGGCGAGCATCAAATGCAGTTGTGTAGGTTTCCAAGCAAACCTGTAAATCGTCGGGATGAATAAGTTCTGCCCATCCGTCACCTAGTTCTTGTTCCAGTTTGCGTCCAGTAAATTCCAACCAGCCCTTGTTGAAATAATGACAAAATTGGTCAATACCAGCCATCCATATCATGACTGGGGCTGTGTCTGCCATAGTACGAAATCGTTCTTCACTTTCTTGGAGCGCGGCGATCGCATTCTTGCGTACAGTGATGTCAATAGAAATGCCAACAATGCCGACTAATTCCCCTTTGTCATCGTATATGGGCGAATCAGTAATTAAGATTGGGAACAAGGTGCCGTCTCGACGGCGAACGAGAAATTCCCCAGACCAACTTTTACCTTGTTGCAGCTCAGACATAATCTGGGCGGCTTGCTCTTGTGAAGTCTCAGCAGGAACAACTTCCAAAATATTTTGACCTATGACTTCCAGCGCTGACCAGCCATAGAGTATTTCCGCAAAGCGATTCCAGTATATAATTTCCCCGTCTAAATTAGTGGCAATCACTGCCTGTTCTACCGTTGATAGCAGATGCGCCTGAAAGTAAATTGCTGCTTCTGCCTGCTTGCGTTCGGTAACGTCACAAGCTATACCCAAAACCTGTACAGGCAAGCCATCTGCATTTTTGGAAAAAACAGTATCTCGACTACGCAGCCAACGCCACTCGCCATGACCATCTCTCATTCGGTACTCTAGTTCGAGAACTTCACCCTCTTTCACACTTTCAAAGCGTTTATGGTATTCTGTAATTCGTGGCATATCATCTGGATGAACGAGATTAGGCAATACTGCCTCTCTCATGGCTTCAATTTGTTGCGGCGCATAGCCTAAAAATTCAACAGCTTGTCGGTTTACATAGATGTTGCGCTGTTCAACTAAGTCGTAGACGTATATCAGATCCGGGCTTGTTTCAACAATCCGCTCAATAAAATACTGCTTTTCTTGCAAAGCAGCTTCTACCTGCTTGCGTTCAGCCAGTTCGCTTTGTACCTGTAACAACAGCGTAGATTGCTGAATGGCGATCGCCAGTTGATCAGCCACTGCACAAGTTAATTCCACTTCCTGCTGTTGCCAAGAAAAAGAGTAGTTATTTCTGATCAGGCTAAGACTACCCCAAAGAGTAGAGCCAAAATGCACTGGAACCAGCAACCATGCTCCCTGATAAGTTTGGGCAAAGTTACGGTTGATTTCATCTGAACAAGCACTAGCATCTTCGATTTCAACAACTTCCAATCGCTTGAGTCGGGCAGCAATTTCATTGTCAACATCGGGAATTTCCAACCCCAAAGCACTTGGTAAATCTGGAATTTGATGATAATCAGCGACATTCAGCCACAGTTGCCGTTCGGGTAGATATTGCACAATTTCGACTCGATCAGCTGGCACAAGCTGAGTAATCTCATAAACTGCTGTGGAAAAAATTGTTTCTAAGTCCAGAGAATTACGGATACTTTGAATCACCCGATTGAGCGCCTGCTCTTTTTGTTGGCGTCGCTCCCGTTCGTGTTGCTGTCGTAGCGCCTCTTCAGCCTGCTGCTGAAGAGATGCTAATTGTTCTAACTGAGAAAGGTTTTGGCGCAGTGCAGCTAACTCTTCAATCAACTGCTCTTTTGTCTTTTCCTCGTCTTTCATTGCCTTATATATTAGGAAAAAGCTCTGTTTGAAGCAGTCACTTAGAAGATTTACAAGAAAATTTTATCCCTGTTATCGTTTCAAAGTATAAAGTCATGTCTCCTTTTAAAAGACACGTTTAACAATTGAATTATGAAGGTTTTTCAGATTTTTCATTATTCAATCAGCGAACATAATTGAACAGAAAATATTTATTTAGTAATTTATCAATGACAAGGTAAATGCACAATAAATTTCAACTAATACGCAGATAGCTTGATTCTGTAGGGTAGGCACTGCCCACCACTACGAATTTTTATGGTAAAAATATAATACCAATTCTTGGCAATAGCTTATGGGTAGTTCGTAGTTACGTTTAAGTGCAACTAAAAACCAAAGCGAAAATCTGAAATTGGTTGACTATAAATCCCTATGGATAAAGGGCTTGGCATCTGCACCTGTGTAAGTAGCCACAATATGACCATTGCCAGTCATCTGATATTTGTATGTTACCAAACCTTCTAAGCCAACGGGACCACGAGGAGGCATTTGTTGAGTACTAATTCCGACTTCTGCACCAAAACCATACCGGAAGCCATCAGCAAATCGGGTAGAACAGTTGTGGTAAACTCCGGCTGCATTTACCAGCGCCAGGAAAGTTTCAGCAGCCTCTGCATCTTCAGTGACAATGGCATCGGTGTGTTTAGAGCCATAATCGTTAATGTGGGCGATCGCATCCTGCAATGAATCCACAACTTTAATCGACAAAATCAAATCAGAGTATTCTGTCTCCCAATCTTCTTCTGTTGCAGCTACAAGACTTGACAAAATCTCGTAGGTGTGTTTATCCCCTCTTAATTCCACATTGAGTTTTTGCAAAGCCTCAGCAATTTTCGGTAAAAATTCTTGAGCAATGCTAGCGTGAACTAGCAAAGTTTCAATCGCATTACAAGCAGCAGGATAGCCCGTTTTCGCATCGACTGTAATAGCAATGGCTTTTTCAATATCTGCGGCTTTGTCTACATAAAGATGACAAATTCCATCAGCGTGACCTAATACAGGTATGCGGGTATTTTCCTGCACAAATCTGACAAACGAGTTAGAACCCCTAGGAATAATTAAATCCACATACTTATCTAATTTCAAAAGTTCTAAAATTTCTTCTCGTGTTGTTAACAACTGCACCGCATCTGGATTAACAGCAGTTTGAGATAATCCTTGTTTAATCGCCTTAACTATGGCTTCACAAGAACGAGTTGCTTCCTTACCACCCTTGAGAATAACACCATTTCCCGACTTGATAGCAAGAGAAACTATTTGAATTGCCGCTTCTGGACGTGCTTCAAAAATGATACCCAAAACTCCCAAAGGACAAGTGACGCGCTTCAGAATTAAGCCTGTATCAAGTTCACGGTGAATCTGTACAGCACCAACTGGATCAGAGAGTTTGCCCACATCTCTGACACCAGTAATGGCATCTCTTAACTTATGTTCATCTAACTGCAAACGCTTATAAAGAGGCTTAGCAATTCCTTCTGTAGTCGCTCTTTCACAATCAGCAACATTTGCTTGCAAAATTTCATCTTTTGCAGCTTCTAAAGCTTGAGCGATCGCTTCAATAGCTTGATTTTTCGCGTCAGTTGACAGCACCGCCAGCTTGAGTGCAGCCTGTCGGGTTTTTTTAGCAACTGCAATTAGGTTTGATAAATCCTCACCAGAAATAGTCATGCTCAAAAATCACGTTAACCTTATATCTTTCCCCAATGGTACCAACACTAGACCTCTTGCACTAATCCCTAAAACTCCCCTCAATCTCCAAAGCAAGCGGAGGGAAGTTTTAATTCCCTCCTCGCTTGCGGGGAGGGTTAGGGTGGGGTGCTAAATATTCGTGCAACAAATCTATTAATTATTCTCTCCACCTCCGCATCCTCCACTTGGTTCACCCAACTGGGTATGAAAAACTACTCGATTCGGGTGAGGTTTAAGTTAAGTAGCCCAAACTACTTTAGAAATATCGAACGCAAACAAGTTTAGGAAAAAGAACAAATGACATCTACTCAACCATCTACCGAAGCTCAACTTGACAGACCCGAACTAAGAGAAGGTTCCACAGGAGAAGCAGTTAAAGAATTACAAAATTTGTTAAAGAAATACGAACTTTACACAGGTGCTATTGATGGCATTTTTGGTCCAGCAACAACAAAAGCTGTCAAAGCCTTCCAACACCGTGTATTCTTAAAAGAAGATGGTATTGTTGCCGATAAGACTTGGCGAGCACTTTACAAGGGTGCGCCAGTGGATCTGCCAATTCTGAAAAAAGGTAGCAAAGGCGATTTAGTTGTTACTATTCAAAAAATCTTGCTAACTACCAAAGACTATACTGGTAGTGCTGATGGCGACTTTGGTGTCCGCACAGAAACCGCAGTGAAAGCTTTCCAAAAGCGTGTAGGTTTACCACAAGATGGCGTTGTTGGCGATCGCACTTGGTTTGAGTTCAGCAAGATTCATCACTAATAAAACTTGCGTACCATATTTTTCTGTTAAAACTTTAACCAAAAGAACTCAGGAGTCAGGAGTCAGAATTCAGCTTGGGTATTCTGTATGACTGGCGGATGAGTAAAGGGGTTTAAATAACGACAGTTAACACGGTGTCCACAATTGGTTGGGGTTTGAATCCCCATCCAATCATATTGCTGACTCCTGAATTCTGGCGTATCTGTTTTCTTCTTCAATACGACTCAAAAACCCAGTTTCTTTAAGAAAGTGGGTTTTTCTACTTCTCACTTTTTTTATATTTATATATGTAAAGGAAATCAAAAGATTACATAAAAAAATTTTCAAACGTGCTGTATACAAAGCAACATAATTAATAGATTTCAACAACTTTATTGAGTGAAAGCTAAAGGAGGACCTGATGGTTACTGCGACTGTACCAGAAAACCAGGTTAAAATCGGTCCCACCAAGCTGCTGATTAATAACGAGTGGGTGGAAAGCGTTAGCGGTCAGCGGTTTGAAACTATCAACCCCGCTACGGGTGAGGTCATTTGCGATGTTGCAGAGGCGGATGCACCAGATGTTGATAAGGCAGTGCAAGCGGCTCGCAACGCTTTCAACAGTGGCGAGTGGCGTAAGATGTCTGCTACCCGTCGCGGTGAGTTACTTTATAAACTGGCTGATTTGATTGAGCATAATATTGACGAACTCGCACGGCTAGAAACCCTAGACAACGGTAAGCCGTTGCACGATTCTTACGGCGACATCAAGTTAGTTATTGCCTGCTACCGCTACTACGCAGGCTGGGCTGACAAGGTGCAAGGTAAGACCATTCCCATCAATGGTCCTTACTTCTGCTACACTCGCCATGAACCAGTGGGTGTGGTCGGTCAGATTATCCCTTGGAATTTCCCATTACTGATGCAGGCTTGGAAACTCTCTCCAGCTTTGGCAACTGGTAATACTGTAGTTCTCAAAACAGCCGAACAAACACCTTTGTCAGCACTGCGGATCGGCGAACTCATTATTGAGGCTGGTTTCCCTCCTGGTGTAGTCAACATTCTATCGGGATATGGACCAACAGCAGGAGCGGCGATCGCCCACCATATGGATGTTGATAAGGTTGCTTTTACCGGCTCAACTGAAGTTGGGCATTTGGTCATGGAAGCAGCTGCTAAGAGTAATCTCAAGCGCGTGACTCTAGAACTCGGTGGTAAGAGTCCCAACATCGTCTTTGCCGATGCTGATATGGAGCAAGCAATTGTTGGTGCTCACCACAGTTTGTTCTTCAACCAAGGTCAATGTTGCAACGCTGGTTCACGGCTGTTCGTCGAAGAGAAATGCTATGACGAGTTTGTCGCCAAGAGTGTAGAAAAAGCCAAACAGCGCGTCGTGGGCGACCCCTTTGACTCGAATACCCAGCAAGGACCACAGGTAGATCAAGACCAGTTCAACAAAGTCATGAGCTACATCGAGTCAGGGATGCGGGATGGTGCTCAGATGTTATGTGGTGGGAATAGAGTTGGCGATCGCGGATTCTTTATCGAACCGACAGTCTTTGCCAATGTCAGCAACGACATGAAGATTGCTCAAGAGGAAATCTTTGGTCCAGTAATGAGCATCATCAAATTCAAAGACATTGATGAAGCCATTCATCTGGCAAACAGCACAATGTACGGTCTCGCCGCCGGAGTATGGACAAAAGATATTACCAAAGCTCACGCCATTGCCAACAACGTCCGTGCAGGTACGGTTTGGGTGAATTGCTACCACGTCTTTGACGCTGCTGCACCCTTCGGCGGCTTCAAGCAATCTGGTATGGGTCGCGAACTTGGTGAGTATTGCCTAGAGCATTACACTGAAGTCAAGACCGTAACCATCAAATTGTAAGAAAATTTAAGGTTTTAAACCACAGATGGACACAGATAAATCATCGGTGTGCATCTGTGTTCATCTGTGGTTTCATTTTCATTGTTCTCCTGCAAGTTGAACCTTAGCTTGTTGCCACAGCGTTTCTAATTCCTCTAAAGTGTAATCAGAAAGAGGACGCTTAGCAAAAGCCTCCATTTTTTGCAAACGCTGAATAAACCGCTGATTTGTTCCCTGCAAAGCTGCTTCCGGGTCAAGATTATTCCAACGCGCAAGCTGGAGAAGAGAAAACAGCAAATCACCCAACTCAGCTTGTTGTCGTTCTGGTGTTTCGTGTTCTAAAGCCTGTTTGAATTCCGTCAATTCCTCATTAAACTTGTCCCACACCCCATCAATATTTTCCCACTCAAATCCAACAGCCGCCGCCTTTTGCGAAATCTTCATCGTCGCTATCAACGGCGGAAGCTTACGCGCATAGCCGCCTAGCTTGTGACTGAGTGTTTGACTATCTGGCGATGGTTCACCTTTTTCCGCAGCTTTAATTTCTTCCCAGTTTTGCCGCACTTGATCAATGCTTTGCACCGACACATCACCAAACACATGAGGATGACGACGAATCAGCTTTTGGGAAATCCCTTCAGCCACTTCCTTCAAGGAAAACTGTTCGTATTCGCCAGCGATTTGTGATTGTAGGACAACTTGTAAAAGTAAATCGCCCAATTCTTCAGCAATTGCGTCTTTATCCCCACTATTGATAGCATCTACCACTTCATAAGCTTCTTCTATCACATATGGTGTCAGCGTTTGGGGAGTTTGCGCCAAATCCCAAGGACAACCCCCATCAGGAGAGCGCAACTTTGCCACTATATCAATTAATTCTTGTAACGCCGCCAAAGTCTCAGCGTTCCTTTGGGTTTGATTAGTTTCCATAATTAATAAAAACTCTGCGTCCTCTGCGTCTTCTGCGGTTCAAAATCTTACTCTTTGTAGTTGGCAAGCAGAATGCCCACCCCACAATATATTTATGACTTTGTGCGGCTATTTCTAGCTTTTACTTTACCCCTACTACTACCGCGACTCGTCGCTTTACGTTTCTTCATTTTCGCACGCGGCGGCAGCAACCCACGAACTCCCTGCTTTTGGAAACGCTTGTACGCTGAGCCGCCCCAGTCGCTGAGAGAATGGCTCATAGCACCAAGTTCCAGTCCTATAAGTAGGGCAAGAAATTCTGTACTGTAATGAGTGAGCGTGGATGTAACAGTTCCGCTTGCACTCTGCCAATTGAACTCCACATTCCACAGCTTTTCGACAACAAATAAAGGGAAAATTGCCGCGATCGCTATCAAGCTACTTAGATAAAGTACACGTAGCGTCGTGCCGATGACTGGTCCATGAGATAAAAAAGAACGATGCCGTAGACTTTTTTGATAAGGTAGCCAAATATAGCGTAAGAAACCCCAGCGTTGGTAGTGGCGGGAGTAAATGTCCAAGTCAGGACCGAACATCAGCCCTCCGAACAGAAAACCACCGACAACCAACAAAGTCAAGTTACCGCTCTTGGTTTGCCAGAAAGTCACACCAGTTACGAACGGCAAAGCCCATAAAGTAATGCGATCGTGAGTCCGACCAGAGGGCATAAGCAATTTTATGATTCGCTCATTTAAGATGTACAAGCCATTGTGACTCAGTAAGCACTAAATTCAATGCACAATAGCATAGAAGAGATTGGGATTGAGCAAAGAAAAATTTTTTCAAAAATACTATCGCGTTCTCAGAATTTATGTGCTAATATTAGTTATTGTGTACGACAGCGGGCAGTTAGCTCAGTTGGTAGAGCGCCTGCCTTACAAGCAGGATGTCACTGGTTCGAGTCCAGTACCGCCCATTTACCGCTGATTTCAAATCGTTAAGCGAAAATAAACTTTCTCATGCAATTTTAAGCCTAGTTTGCCGCGATGACAAACCAGGCTTGAAACATTTGGCAAAAATTGCACTTTTCGTAAAGCAGTTTGATATCAAGTCCGCTTAATTAGTTATCAAAAAATTTTGCGTCTTTCTTTGCGACGCCAGAGCCGGCACGAGGGAAACCCTCCAAAGGGCGCTGGCTCGCCAAGCGCGTCTTTGCGCGAGATTTAACGATAATTATTCATCCGGACATATATCAAACCCTGAAACAGGGCAAGCCGCACCAAGCAGAAAAGCTGAAGTCAATTGATTGCTGTGAAACGGAGAAGGGGGGATTCGAACCCCCGTTAGGTTTCCCTAAAACGCATTTCGAGTGCGCCGCATTCAACCACTCTGCCACCTCTCCAAAGGCATGATATTCCTATAATAAGGAATATATCACGAATTGGCGGTTTTTTAGCTTAATCGGTCATTCATCCCACACCTGACCCGATAGGGCAGTGTGGGATGAATGACCGGACAAAAAGATTGCGTCCCCCGACCAATATCAACTGTCAGTTGATGAGGGAGTGGGGATAGCAATCTTTTTGTCTATCTCTGGAGTTGGTAATGAGTCAATGAAGTCTTCAAGTATCTGAGTCATCGTCTTGTCTTTCCATGCCGAATATAAACGCAACTTATTTAATCTGCGCTCAGATATTCTTAAGTTCAATGTCTTATTCTTCATTAATGCCAGTACAGTAGCCTTACATTAATGATATTATATATGTACAAAGGAGGTGATGAAAAGTGTTGAAAGCAATCAAGGTCAGACTGTACCCAACAACTGAACAACAAGTAGCTCTATCCAAATCGTTTGGTTGTGCAAGATGGTATTGGAATTATGCTCTCAATGCTTGCCTTCAACACTATTCAGAAACAGGTAAATCTCTGAAGCTAGGTGTTTACAAGGCTTACCTCCCACAATTAAAGGTAGAACACCCTTGGTTGAAAGAGGATTGTTATTCCGCTGTTTTACAGTGCGTAGCAATCAATTTGAACAAGGCTTACACTAATTTTGTTGAGGGTAGAGCTAAGTTTCCTAGGTTCAAATCAAAGCATCATAAGCAATCAATCCAATATCCTCAAAACGTTAAGGTTGCGGATGATTGTTTGGACGTTCCCAAGATAGGTGTTATTAAAGCGGTCTTTCATAGACCTATTGAGGGAAAAATTAAAACAGTTACCATCAGTAAAACTCCTACAGACAAATACTTTGCTTCAATTTTGTGTGAAGTAGAAGACAATAGTAGTGAACCATCTGGTAACCCAACGGGAGAGCAGTCCCCTAGGTTGGGAAACCCGCCTACAGGGCTGTCTCACAAAATACTAGGTATTGATTTGGGATTGAAAGATTTCGCCATTGTTCATGATGGTGAACAAGTTACCAAACACTCAAATCCAAAACACCTGAAACGTCACGAGAAGAATCTAGCTCGCAAGCAGAAGAAATTTGCTCATAAGGTTAAAGGAAGTAATTCAAGAAACAAATACAGAAAACTTGTAGCTCTTGTTCATGAGCGAGTATCAAATTCCCGCTACTGACTTCCTACACAAATTAAGTAGGAAACTGGTAGATGAGAGCCAAATCATTGTTGTGGAGAATCTCCACGTCAAGGGAATGGTACGGAACCGCAAGCTAGCAAAGGCAATATCCGACGTGGGTTGGGGAATGTTTGTTAATTTCCTCGATTACAAGTTGAAGCGTAAAGAAGGACGACTTGTAGAAATAGGAAGATTTTTCCCCAGTTCCAAAACCTGTTCGTGCTGTGGTCATATCGTTCCGGAGTTAACGCTCGATATCCGTGAATGGGATTGTCCCAAGTGCAAGACTCATCATGACCGTGATGGTAATGCAGCATTGAACATAAGGAATGAAGGTATTCGGATATTATCTATGGACGGAGGGAACCCCGTTCTTGCCGTGTCGAGGCAACGTAAGACCAATAAACCGCAAGGTGGAAAGGCTGTTGTCGTTGAAACCGGAAGCCTACACCGACCCCTTGCGGCGGTGTAGGTAGTTCACAAAATAGATGTTTTGTTTTCTGCTGCCTGGATAAATGTCTCAAACTGTCGGTTGGGTGTCCACTGGATAGCGCCGTCTCTGCCTGTAAAAAATAGTTTTGTCTGACTTAGGCTTAATTCAGAGAGCGTTTTTTGGTCAACGTTGGTGCTTGTGGCGATCGCCACCTGTGGTTGTAAGGCAGGAATTAATTCTTTTAAAGACTGACCAGGACACCACAAGACTTGCGTACGAGGTAAACCTCCAGTTTTCAGTAGCTGAGCCAGTTGACTTGTTTCAAGTTCACCCACTAACAGCCAATTTTGGCCTAAAATTTGCAACTGTAAGATGGGCAATTGGTTGTTGATGTGCGCGACTACCGAACCAGTACTGACAGTTTGACCGACTGACAAAGCTTGGTAAATTCCCTTACCCTTTTCCACTTCCTTTTGAATGACCTGACTGGTCATGTAATTTTCTAATGTGGGAGAATAGTCATAGAAAACTCCAATTGGTAAACGTTGTAATACCTCCACCCATGCACTATTGCGATTGCGATGGAAATTAGAAGCAATTGCCCAATCTATCTTATTCACACCCTGCTGTTGTAAAAACGGCAGTATAGTGAAGCGTCCTGTCCCTTCATCCCCACTATTAATGAGTGTGACCTTTCCTTGGTCTTGAATCACTAAAACTGCTTCCTCGCCAGATGCTAGGACTGTTATCCGAAATAGGGTGTTTGCAGAATGCCAAACTGGAATAAATACCAAACCCAAGGCAACCATACCAGCAAACCACCATCGCTTTTGCCACCAATGCACCACCCATGCCAAGATAATTAATGTGTATATTGCCAGCATCTGACCAATGGATATGCTACCAACAGCAACTGTGCTTGCTGGTAAGTTCGCGAAAAATTCCACCAACTGTAGCAGCCAATGAGTTGGATGGTACAACAAATTAGACAAGGCGCTTCCTGCGTCAGGCAAAATTAAGCTTGCCAAGGCGCTTACCATTCCACCGATACTGATGACAGAAATCAATGGGGTGGAAAGGATATTGACTGGCAAAGTGTAAACGGCTATTACACTAAAGACATTCAACAGAAGGGGTAATGTCCAAATGGCAGCAGCGAGGGGAACTGCAATTGAAGATGCAATAATTGGTGGCAACCATTCCAAACGTTTTATGATTGGGGACGCTGTGACAATTAACCCCAGCGTTGCCAGAAAACTGAGTTGAAATCCTAAATCCCAAATCCATAAAGGATTAAATAGCAATAATAGTACTGCTGCAAGCAGCAATGACCCGAACTGTTTGACTTTGCGTCTTAATCCTAATCCAATAAGTGCCGCAAATCCCATAATGACGGCTCTCAGTACCGATGGTTGCAAACCTGTTAGAATTAAGAACAGAATGAGAGCTATGCTGCCAAGTGTAATTTGGGTTGCTTTTTTCGCCTTTGATGTTAAACCCAGTATGACACCCAAAATTAATGACGTTTGAAACCCTGACGCTGCCAAAGCATGAGCGAGTCCCACCTGCACGAAACGGTCTCGGGTATCATAGGGTAAATCAACAACTTTACTACCCAAAACCATAGCACTAACAAGCGGACCTTCTGGGATACCCAATAAACGAACTTGCGATCGCACAATTCGTTGGCGAACTTTCCACCATCCCCATTCATCCCCTTCATCGAGAATATTAACTTGCCGTCCACTTAGACCAGCAAAAGCACCTTCTTGTTGAAGAAATTTTTTAAAATCGAAAGCACCAGGATTTGATGGTGGTTTTGGTTTGTACAGAACGCCAGTGATACCAATTTGTTGAGTGATGTGTAACCCAGTGGCTTGAAGTAAAGGTACAGTGACATATAACTTTCCAGTCACTCCTTTAGTTGTACCTGCTGAACCACTGTCATTTCTTACCTCATCTAGCTGAGTTGCTTGTAACCACAATTGTCCACGCCCAGAACGAGTCATGCGGGGTGTACTAAGCACCTCACCGCGAACAATAAAAAGTTGTTCTTGATTGTTGCCATTTTCTGACGGAACGAATTTACTAATATCGTTTCCTTCTGGTGTGGGAACTCGCGATTGAAAGTACAAGCTAGCCAACAACCCCACCACGCCAGCAATCAGCCACACTCTAGCGTGAGGAGTGGTTTGCGGTAACTGTGGCGCTGTCTTAGTCTGTGTTTGGGAATTTTCCTTGTTTTGTGGGGGTTTCCGTATATTTGGGCGTCGTCTTCCAAAAAAGATCCCTCCTACTACGCCCAAACCCAACACCCAAAAGCCACCCCACGGAACTGCTGTAAACAGCAACCCCAGAATGTAACCAAGACAGATTATCACACCACTTGCCTGAATCATTAGAGTTTTTGCAACAAGCACCCGGCAAACAGAAGTTGTGACTATACAGGCTTAGTCTGTGCAGGCGTACTTTATGTGTTTATCCTGAGTAGACAAGCTTGATTTGTATAGCCTCAGACTTCCAGTCTGCCGAAGTATAAAGATTTTGGCAATAGGTCTATCAAAAACTCATACCCAATTTCAAACCCAATGCGGCGTGTACAAACAGGAGACAAAGTGCTGTGCTACCCAAATAAGCATGCAATATGCGTAATGAAGGTTTATTACCTACAAATCCACTTAAAGAAATTGCACCATTAATAAATAACAGTAACAGCACAATCGAGCCAGTCCAAAAGTGAGGGCTTTCCAGAATTGGCTGATGATGCATGACTAATGCCAACAATCCGCCTATGTAACCAAGCGCCATGAATAAAAACATCCACGGCGCTAATTTACGATGATCACTCCGACTTTTCATTGCAGCTTCTTTATCTTCAACAAGTCGCCCTCTCCAACCCGCCAATCCAACAAAGCTACCCATCACAAAAACGACAATACCCATCATCACCGGATGTCCCCAATGGACTATAGGATGAGGGATTCCCAGAGAGCGAAACCACGCTGCAATAGGTTCCAAAACTTGGCTGAGATTGACCATTCCTCAAAAACCTTGACTTTTTTGCAACATCTAATTTAGCAATTTCTTGCATAAATCGAAACAAAAGCTTAGGAAAGTCGGCTTTATTTGTGTAACCTCACCCTTTTGGGCGAGGCAGTTTTACAAAAAATATGGGCTCAACTAGCCGCTTTCAACAACGGAAAACCCAGCTTTTCTCGTTGTTCTACATATAATTGCGCAACCTTACGCGCTAAATGTCGAATTCTTGCAATATATCGGGTTCTCTCGGTTACAGAAATGACTCCTCTGGCATCCAGTAAATTGAAGGTGTGCGAACATTTCAACACGTAGTCCAGGCTAGGTAACACCAGTCCTCGTTCACTCAATTGCTGCGCTTCCTGCTCGTACAAGTTAAATAATGTAAGCAGCATTTCAGGATTTGAAGCTTCAAAGTTGTAAACACACTGCTCAATCTCGCCTTGGAGGTGAACATCTCCATATGTAATGTTATCCGTCCAGTGAATTTTAGTCATTGCTTCAACCCCCTGGAGATACATTGTCAGTCTCTCCAAGCCATAAGTCATTTCAATTGACACAGGACGACAATCGAGTCCTCCACATTGTTGGAAGTAGGTAAATTGAGTAATTTCCATCCCATCTAACCAGACTTCCCAGCCAGTTCCCCAAGCTCCCACCGTTGCATCTTCCCAATTGTCTTCTACAAAGCGGATATCGTGATCCTCAGGACGAATTCCCAAAGCCCTCAAAGAATCCAGATAAATCTCTTGAATATTATCTGGTGAAGGCTTAATCAGGACTTGAAACTGGTAATAGTGTTGGAAGCGATTGGGGTTTTCACCGTAACGTCCATCTGTAGGACGGCGACAAGGCTCTACATAAGCGACAGCCCACGGTTCTGGTCCCAACGCTCTTAAAAAAGTATGGGGATTCTTAGTGCCAGCGCCCTTTTCAATATCGTACGGTTGGGCAATGAGGCAACCGCGATCGCTCCAGAACTTATGCAATACAGCTATAACTGACTGAAAATTCACAACTACCCTTCCTTCATCACTTTTGAGTGCATCTCCCATTTTTGCCTAAACCCGTGCCAGGGAGCAGTTTTGGGTAGTCTAAAAAAAACTTGGAAATTTTTTGAAAAAGGAGTTGACAATCCAGGAGTGGGTGGATATATTAAA